>JAQTPO010000107.1 GCA_028712845.1 Dehalococcoidales bacterium
TAGACACAGCCGAATGCCTGAGGAATAAATGGGACATTGTAACCGTATTCGCTCAAAAGGCTGAAACCCAGCACCAATGTCTGAATGCCGGCGAACAAAATTAGAAACCGCCTGATATGCCAGTCGTTCAATTCAAGAAATGACATCTGTATATCGTCTCATTACTTTCTAACGTTTTTCGCCACAATGACGAGTGAAATTGGAGTCAGATTATTCCCGCTCGAAACAACCTCACCATCATGACCTTCAAAGCGGTCGAAATCATTTGTGCGGTACACCATCAGGCGATTATGAGGCAATAGCATTCTTCCCAGCCAGTCTTTGACAGGGTTCAATTTCATTACGTCCAGAGACCTGCCGACTGTCTGGATTAGTCTTTTCATCAATAATTGCCTTGTGCTCAAGAGATATTGTCCATAGATTTCGATATGCTCGAACCCCTCACTCATTATGTTAATTAATTCAGAGGGTGTGAATTCGTGATGATGGTGATTCCAACTTGTTTTGAAGAAGAAAGGACCCGCCTGACGGTTAGGTGTTGACAAAACCAGTGTGCCGCTATTTATCAATACCCGGCGGGCTTCGGAGATAAATTTTCGATAATCTTTTAGATGCTCGATTATTTCAAAAGAAATTACCGTATCGAATGCTTCCTCTTGAAATGGCAAAAATGTTGCGTTTAGTATCTGGAAGTCAATCTTATCGGTTTGACTTTGAAGCAGACTCTTTTTTGCGTACGCAATCGCTTCTTTCGAATAATCCCCGGCAGTGACCGAATGTGCGCCTTTTCGCGCCAGATACATCGAGCCGTAGCCGGTACCGCAACCGATATCAAGACAATGTTTACCCTGAATAAATTGAGTGCTGAAGCGGTAGCGGTTCAGATGGAGATAATAGTTTGCAGCAGAGACTTTGCCCCCATCGATAAATGTGCCGAATTCCTGTGCCGACTGTTCTATCATGTCTTTAATCATTGTTATCGGTTAGCAACCGGGTCTTCATCATTAACATGCATCGATTTTGAATTGATGAACCACACACTGACCGCCGCCGCCGGTATGGTCTGGGCAAGCAGGTAGCTAATTCCTGCCCCGACAATGCCCATTACGGGAAGCAAGAAGTAGCTCAATGCCAGTGTTAACACAGTAATGAAAACATTGATTGCTATCATACTCCGCACTCTTTCGCGCACCCGCTGTACGCTGAAATATACCTGATTGATGCTTGCCGGTAAAGCGGCAACGGCTAGAAGCCAGAGAAGTTGTGTACTGTTGCTAGAATAATCTTTTCCAAACAAAGCCAGCGCTTTTTCTCCCAGTGGGAAACAGACGGCGATTGCCGGTGCTACAAAGACAATCGTCATCTTTAAACTACGAGTGACGTTTTGGGATAGATTCTTCTGGTTGTTGCTGCCTTCAGCAAAGAGAGAAAGTGAAATTGCCGGTGGTATCAAAAGTATGATACCGGCAAACGCCCAACCGATGTAGAAATAAGCCCCGGATTCAGCCCCTAGCCGATTGACTACCATCAACGGTAAAACCAGACCCGGTGCCATCCAGAGCAGGTTAGCGAGGTAGTTCGATAAAGAGAAATGCCCCATATCACGAATCATCCGGGTGTTCACTCTGAAATACGGACGATAATCAGGCTGAACCCGCCTGAGCATAATGAAACCTGAAATCATAGCGGCAATCAATGCAATCCCCCACGCAACGAAGATAGCAAAACCATGAAGATAACTGCTTAACAGGATGATGGGCACAAATCTCAGCAAACTGAAAACAACTGTCTGGATAAGCGCAAATTCCGTACGCCGCCGGGCAACGAATGTGTGATGCAGTAACGAATAAACCGCAAAAGTGACAGTGAGAATAACAAACACCATCGGCAAGACGATATCCTGTCGGATATTACTAAGAGAAGGCGCCCAGATATTCAGTCCCATCACAAAAACTACCGATACCACCAGCGCCACCATGCCAGCTACTGTGAAACAGGTGTTTAGAAATTCTGTAGTGCCACTACCCGATTCAGGCATGAACCTTATCAAACCCACTTCCAGACCGAGGGACGAGAGTAACATTAACAGGGTCATAATGGAAATTGCGGATGAAGCCAGACCTATTTCCACGGTCGTATAAAGTCTGGTCGCTACCGTCCAGAATACAAAACCGGTAACTGCCGGAACGATAGAATTAAGAATCAGATAAATTGAGTTACGCAAGATCGAAGTCCCAAAGAGGCTCCGCACCTGTGTTTTAATACCGGCTGGTGATGAAGTAATCTTTTCAGAAATTTGTTCTTGTCTCATATATAACCTCACCTTGTTCCACGAATTAGCTGCCGTTATCCTTCTGTATTACTTCTTTGACTTCCTGTGCACTACCATTTTTATTACCCATATTAATGAATATTTTTACCGGTGTGGTATTTTTCGTACCCGGATGTGCTGTTGAGTTAACACTGGTGTAAATAAGCCGGTAATTTTGTAGAGTTTCCAGAGGGACCGGACTGACGAAAGGACTTGTGCTGACGATTCGGTAGTCGTCCGTTCTCTGACTTGCGCGGTAAGCTTCGGCATCCTGGTAATTATCAAAAACACGCACGTCGGTGACCTCCTTATAGACTTGGCCGTCTCCGGCAGTTTTTTCCTGTAATGAAACCACCGTGCATTTATCGGGTGTCACTGCCTTGCCATCGAACATATATAGCCTGACCAGGAACGAACGGTAGTATTCAGGATAAAAAAGCGTCACCGGTGTCATTACACCGTTCTTGTTCTGATAGCAGATTTCGAAAAAGTTTTCCCGCGTGCTGCCGGCAAAGGTAGCAACTCCATGAAATTTATAGAGGGCTGTAGTGTAATCAACCATTATATATCTGGAATCCAGTTCGTTGACCAACTTATTGGCTTCTGCTTCATTCTGTGCCAGAAAACAATCTGCTACCAGCGCAGAACGTCCGCCGCCCGGCGCATGATTCGGTAAACGATGGGCAATACGGGTAATCCAATGCCCGTAGTCCCACCACGCCATCACACCATAAGCTGATTCAGGATAATCGTAGTCAGGACCGGATGTCGGCGGCTGACACATCGCATAATAAACATTGGGGTCGGCAAATGGGTCAGGAGAATTTTCTCTTAGCCAGTTTAGTGACTCACACCAGGCATCCTCAGGAGCGAAAGATAACTGGCTTGCCGTTACAATCGCCGGTTTGATATTCGGCAGAAAAACCGCTAAAAAGACAGCAATAGCAATAAACGTGCTTTTCAAAGGTCCGGCAGTTGTCCTGAATGTTAATCCTCTTTGTTCTTTAACCGGTTCAGAAAATCTTTCTTTTACCCCTAAGTATGCCATCATTCGCCATAATGCATAGGCAGTAAGTACAGCTACATTGATAGCCATGTAATAAGCGAAACGACGCTGTCCCAATGTCATCACCAGGATGACCAGGCTCCAGACAGCAAGCAGAGTCTTATCTTCCTCTCCATGTTTGAATACCTGGTAAATGAGAAATCCGAGAGCAACCAATGAAACAAAGAATGTAGTTGTGAAATCGGACCAGGCTAATGATAGCGTGAATGTTCCATCGGGAAACAATAACGGCTGGACCTCCCCGATGGTAAGGTCGAGATTGGATGGTGCTAGAATGCCGAAGTTCGCCAGCAGTGACTTCAGAAGTCCGGGCTCAATAATATAAAACGCAGTAATACCTATTACACCAACGCTGATAATACCCAGCGCATAATAGATAGGCTTGAGCCTGATAGATACCGCTTTTGATAGGAAGAACAATATAGACGGCGTCAAACTGGCAGTAATCAGCGATATGGTGTACAGCGAAGGTGAATAATGTTCAGGTAAAAAAGGCAAAGTAATAATTGATGCTGTTATGAAGACTAGTGAGCCAATCACGAACAAGTGCCCTGTGGGCCTATGTCTCAGATGATTGTTAATAAACTGGACGACAAAATAAATGAAAAGCAAGAATATGAATAGCGGTCCGCCTGCCCACATCTGAAGATAGAGACCCAGAAACAATCCCGCCAGCAGACTGGACAGAACCACTTTCTTGCTGACTTTCCAATCGGGTTTTCCCGACTGTATTGCATCTGAACTCTGGTTATTCTTCAACGCGAGAATGAGAAACATCATGGTCGCGGTGGTAAAAAGTATTTCCACTACATGATGGTCAGTGAAGCCTAACATTGTTCTGCCCAGAAAGTCACCGGGCAAAATTGCCACGAGAAAAGCGCCTATTAAACCCGCCCAACGATTAAACAGCGTTTTGCCTATAAAGAAAACCGGGATTACGGTAAGGCTTCCCAGGATTGCAGGGAAGAAAGCTCCGATGACGTTAATGCTGTGAGCAGTTGGCGCACCAAGACTGAAGAGCCAGATAGTGCCGCCTAAGAACAAGGTGAAAAGCGGCGGGTAGTAAACCGGCGCCCCCTCAGGGAAATAAGTGTAAGGGTCGAAAGCAGTCCTATTGGGAAAATGCTGGAGCAAATTATCTACCAGACGCATATGGGAATAGGCATCGACTTCGGTGAATTTTACCAAATCACCTTTGAAAACCTGGTCGTAAGGTAATGCGATACGTAGAAAAAGTGCCAGCGCAAAACATAAAAGCACCATAACGACTATGGCACATCCGTAAAACGCTTTACCTCTGCGAGAAAGCCAGTTGTTCATGTCTCTGAAATTGCTCCCTGAAGTTATATTCTGTCAACCGAACGGCTTTCAGGTAAGGTGTGAGGAGGTCAAGGTCTTGTTACTCAAGGTTCACTTATTTGAGACAGCGGGGTCAAGAATGGTTCTACCCAATGCTCCAAAAAGTTCATCGAATTGAACTCCTCGGCAATTTACATTGACCTTTGTGGAGAATACGGGCGGACTATCATTACCTATAATCAGTACAAACAAAGCAATAATCAGCAACCTCAGCTACAAATCCAAAAGACGGAGGGAAAGATGAACATTTTAGTAACAGGTGGAGCAGGGTATGTCGGCAGTATCGTCACCGAAGAACTAATCAAAAAAGGTCATAAAGTGGTGGTGGTGGACAATCTCAAACAGGGTCACAGGGCGGCGGTACACCCGGAAGCAGAGCTTGTCATTTCCGATATCGGTGACAAAGAGAGGATGGACAGACTTTTCTTCCGTGTCAATTTTGATGCTGTGATGCATATGGCAGCGGAGACAGTCGTCGAATATTCTATGACCGACCCCAAGAGGTATTTCCACAATAATATCATCGGCAGCATTAATCTAATTGATATTATGTTAAGACATCATGTGAACAAACTCATCTTTTCTTCCAGCGCCGCCACATACGGGGAACCTCAAGAGGTCCCCATCACGGAAAATCACCCGAAGTCGCCTGTAAACAGCTACGGCGAATCTAAATTGATGTTTGAAAAGATAATAAACTGGTATGGAAAGGCTTATGGACTAAATCACATATCATTCCGGTATTTTAATGCCGCCGGCGCCAGCGAACGGTTTGGCGAGGACCATCGCCCTGAAACACACCTCATCCCTAATGTGCTTGCTGCCGCACCACCTGATAAAGCTCCGGTGAATATCTTTGGTATTGATTATTCTACCAGAGACGGCAGTTGTATCAGAGATTACGTTCACGTCGTAGATATCGCGCAGGCACATATTCTGGCATTGGAAAAAATTAATGACCTGAGCGGTCAGGTATTCAATCTGGGCAGTGGAGAAGGTTACTCCGTGCTGGAAGTAATTGAAGCGGCAGGGCGCATCATCGGGGATACAATTCCTGTAAAAATATGCCCGCGCCGTTCCGGCGACCCGGCAGTACTGACTGCAAGTTCCGAAAAAGCCCGTCAAGAACTGGGATGGCAACCAAAATTTACCGCCCTGGAAGAAATCCTGAACAGTGCCTGGGTATGGCTAAAACAGCATCCACAGGGATATTCCGATTTGCCGCGGCTGGAACCTGTGGATGTCTCCTTTAGCAGGGTAAAAATCAAAGTAACCGCATAAGAGCCTGTCACGAGAATGTTGTATTGAGGCATTCGTTATTCAGTGCTTGCTCTGAATTTATCGAAGAGTTGAAACCTGCGGGTGTATCTCATCTTCTACAGAGGTCGTCCGTAATTGTCATGGGCAAGCTTGACTAGGTCATCTAGATTTCCCCCTCTTTTCTGTATTCCAGCATGGGTTTACCCCCGTATATTAAGGCGGGCGTGGAGTGACAATCAAAATATTCGGGCAATCTCCATTCTCATCCTCCGAACAAAAAGCACCCTTCTGTATTGCGATTGGACTTGCTATAATATTGCCGTAACAAATAACGGCAGAATCCAATATTTTCTGGAGACCTGAAAATGGAAGACAAAGTCCGGCAACACTGGAAAGAGCTATCCGAAACCGCCACCAAAGTGCATGACGTATTGCGCGAGATGAGCTGGTACACCCCGGGAGCCCGCCCCGTGATTTGCGAGTTAACGGTAGATTTCGATGAAAGAGAGCTTCTCGAAACGCTGGACAACCAGCCTGAGAAGCATCTGTTAGCTCATATGCAGTCTGAGTTCCCGGAACTCTGCCGGTTTACTAGTTGGAAATACCTGAAACTAAATGATATTAACTCGAAATTGCTCAAGCGCTTATCTTATCTTGCAGAGCATCGAAAATTCGATGGTAAATGTAAAGTCTGCGAAAACTGGAAATAGAATGAAGCAGAGGGTATATA
>JAQTPO010000008.1 GCA_028712845.1 Dehalococcoidales bacterium
CAGACAAAAGGACTTACACCCGGCGCATATAATATCTCTGTAGTAAGCGTTCAGACTGGTCAGGTAAATGTCATCGGAACCATAACATTAAGATAAATTAGCTGGTTTTCGTAACAAAAGGAGAGGGTGGTGTAAATATGTAGTGCCCCCCTTTTTATTTTAGGTATTTTTTAACTTAACTTTACGTAGCATTCTTCTCCAAAGCTATCTACTATAAGAATCGTCGTTTATTGCATGGATTATTGATAATCCGGTAATTGACGCAAATATTTCACAAAATTTGATTAAAAAGTCGATAGAAGAAATAAAGACTTGACCTTGTATCTCCAACCATGTGATAGAATATCCGCCGGAGGGTGGGTGTGGCAGATCGATTGACCGACGGTTTACGAATGCGCGGTTCCAGACGTCTTTAGCCTCAAATTGTCACTTTCTATCACTATGGCAGAATATTACCTTGGTTTATATATATTTAACGAAATAACGTTTTGTAAACCTTGTTCAGGGTTCATTTGTTCTGGGAAAAAAGATGTTTATGGGATCGATAATTTGGTTTGCTTTTGGTCTTACATAAATCATAGGATACCATGTCTCAGGTCGGACGGAACCGTGGTTGTCGTGGGAAGTCACTACTGGTGCCAGTGCAGTGTGGGTGGCTGGACGGGCATCACGCAAGCGGCCGCAGGCTATAATCACACTAATATTCTCAAATTCAGCATGTCCAAATATCTCATGCTCCCGCTCCAATATCCTTTTTGCGGCAGGTCCGCTTAACCAGCCGTGTAATTTTCATCCGTCGTCGCTAACAAGGCTACTTCTGCCGCCGTATACTTCTGGGGGAAACGATGTCTGTAATATCCCGTTACCTTGAGTCTTCCAAACTCTTGGAATCGCCCTACCAATCTGGCTACCTGTGACCGCGAGTAGCCGGTCACCTTTTCGATGTATCTGCGTAGTATGCCTTTCCAGTTTCGTTTTAGCCACTGATATTTGAACTTTCTTAACACCTCCTTTACCCATTGGTATTTTTCTTGTGTTTTTATTCCTCTAAATTATATCGTTTGACTGCTAGCCACAAATTGCTGAACTTGTTCCAATGTCTGTATTTGTTTGTCATCCATATTAAGTTGCATGTTTCAATCATAAACGACTCCGTATCTCCAAGGGCTCGTCTTGTATTAGACTCTTACAGCGGGTTGACAGACCACATCGTTCAGGTTATGCTAACAGCAGACTGATTTGGAGGGACAATATGGAAGAAAAGCTCCCCCGAAAAACAGAAAAACCCTGGGGTTATGAGCTATTGTATGCGCTTACACCCCAGTATGCCGGCAAGGTGATTTTTGTGAAAAAAGGCTTCCGCCTCAGTTTGCAATACCACAAAGAAAAAGATGAAAGTATGTATCTCTTACAGGGGAAAGTACTGTTCAGTGTCCAGCCTCAAAACGGAAAGATGACAGAAACCGTGGGAGAGGCGGGATTTTGTTTACATCTCCCGCCGCTAATGACTCATCGTATCGAAGCGCTGGAAGACGCCACTATTCTCGAAGTTTCCACGCCACAGCTTGGTGATGTGGTCAGGTTGCAGGACGATTTCGGCCGCGCCAAATAATGCGCTTATAATGTTAGTAATATTAGCCCAGACGAATAGTCTCTCCGCCTGTTTACCATTGCGAGACCCGATGAAATCGGGCGCGGCAATCTCGGTTTAACTGCGGACTTTCGTGTGAGTGAGATTGCTTCGGGTACGGAGTTTACCCTGAGTAAAACCGAAGGGTAACCTCGCAATGGCACTCAGAAAGATAGCCCTATTGGAGATAGACTTTATTTCAGCTCCGATGTACAGTTGGGGCAACGTGTGGCATTAATATTTATCTTTGAGAAGCAGTGGGGGCAGTCTTTCGTAGCTGGGGCGGCAGGTGGTGCTTCCACTTTCTTATGTGCTTGCATCCTGGCAATGGGACGAACGATGAAGAAGAAGACAACTGCGGCTATTATCAGGAAGCTAATGATAGTATTGATGAATTGCCCGTAGTTTATTGAAACGGCGCCGGCCGCCTGTGCGGTAGCCAGAGAAGAATAGGGACCCGCAGGAGAACCTTGCTTGATGACGACAATCAAATTGGCGAAATCGATTTTACCGAGGGCGAGCCCAATAGGAGGCATGATGACGTCTTTGACAAAGGAGCTTACGATGGGACCGAAGGCGGCACCGATGATGATACCCACTGCCATATCCACCACATTACCACGCATAATGAACGCCTTGAAGTCTTTGAGCATTTGAGTCCTCCTTTTATTCTTGCTGCTCTGAAGCAGCCCGGTTATTTTTCTTATGAGAGACCGATAATTGAAGTCAGTTACTCCGGTTTAGTCAGAGAGTAGCCGATTCCCGCAGTGGTTAAGACCAACTTGGGTTCACTGGGGTCATCTTCCACTTTCTCCCGCAGGCGGCGAACATAGACTTTCAGACTATTGGCGGCATCGGGGTAATCATTTCCCCATACTGCTTCTGCCAAGCTCGTATAGGTTACGACATGCCCGCAGTTTCGCATCAGATGTTGAAGTATTCTTCTTTCGGTGTTTGTGAGTCTTATTTCCTTATCTTGGTGCAGGAGTTTGCCGGTATTGGGGTCTAGAGATAAAGCTCCACAGGACAAAGTCTCTTCTCCCTGTTCCTGGAAGGTCGTGTAACGCCTGAGGAGAGCCTGCACACGGGATAGCAATTCCAGCTTGCGGAAGGGTTTTACCATGTAGTCATCGGCGCCGTATTCCAACGCCTTAACTACGTCATCTTCGTCCGAACGGACTGTGAGGATAAGCACAGGGACAACGGAAAACAGGCGGACTCTCTTCAGTACTTCATAGCCGCTAATATCAGGAAGCCCCAGGTCCAGGATGACTAAATCCGGTTTTTCAGTCTCAACCATAGACACGCCCCTTTCTCCGAGGTGGGTGGTTACCACCTTAGCGTCCGGCCAGCGAATCTGAATAGTAACGCCGATTGCGGTGGAGATTTCGGGGTTATCCTCGATAATCATCACTTTCATGGATTTTTCCTTTTATTAATGGTATCTTTCTCCTAGTCAGAGAAAACAGGAATTGAAAAACTGAAGATGCTTCCCTTTCCTTCCTCGCTTTTCACCCATATTTTCCCGTTGTGTAGTTCAACCAGGGTCTTGCAGAGTTTGAGACCAAGCCCCAGTCCTTTTTGATGTTCTTTATCATTTCCCAATCTCACGTAGGGACGAAAGACCTGGCTCATTTTTTCGGCATTGATACCACGTCCCGTATCCTCAATTTCAACTACCAGATTATCACCATCCTGTCGGGCTCGTATCGTAATTTTACCACTTTCCGGGGTGAATTTGGTGGCATTGTTCAATATATTGCGTAGCACCTGTCTCAAGCGGACTTCGTCTCCCATAATATGAGGCAAGCGCTGAGGTAAGTCAAGCGCCAGTATCTGTTTGCGGTGTTTAGTTAACGAAGACAGCTCACCGGCGACCTGCTGTATTATAAGGCTTCGGGTCGATTTCTTCAAGACTCAGACGCAGGATGCCAACATCACCTTTCGCCAAGTCCAGGAGGTCATCGAGGCGGTCATTCATATCTAAAGCGCCACGGTAGATATTTTTTGCCAGACTTAACCATGGCTCACCTTTGATACCCTCCACTAACAGCTCGCTGGATGATAAAATGGGGGTGATTGGTGTTTTTAACTCATGGGCTAATTCCCGGGTGTAATCGGCGCGTTTATTCATCTCCGCTTCCAGAGACTGTCGCAGGATTGTCTCTTTCTTATTTTGCTCTTCTATTGTTGCCAACACCTTATTAATATTCTCGGTAAAATTCGATAATTCATCTTTACCAGTCACTTTAATCCGTGATGAGACGTCACCGCTGGCGCTTATCTGCTGAATATCATTATTGAATTTCTTTATTCGGGATAAGGTTAATCTGTCTTGGATTATTATGGCAACGATGCTTGTGATGACGGCACAAACTACCAGCACCAGCAATATAAATGTCATACTATCGCGCCCTTTGCTGACGATGTCACGAGCGGTATCTGTCCTTATAATCAGGGCGGGTTGACCATTGATGTCATTTATCAGGGCATACCCTGAGACTGTTTTACTATCCTGCGGTATCACACAGACCGAATTCTCTGATGTCAGCCGTTGACGCGCTGCGGTAAAATCGGCCGGCATCTGAGAGCTATCGATGGGATAAATGATTATTGGCAAGAGTGTTGTTTCAGTGAGGTATTCAATCTCCTCATTATCTAAGTAACGTGTCATAGTGAGCATCCCGCGAGGCGGACCTATCCTGACGCCGGTCAATACAGGACAGGAGGAAACAAGCATGGGACCCTCTGGCAGGAGGATAATACCGGATGCGCAACTATCGATAGCAGAAGATGATTTGAGCGGATTATTGTTGGCGAGATATGCCGCAAGCCCTTGCGGCATAGCCACATACGTTTTTGTGTTTATATCATAAGCTTTGCCGAAAATAAGCTCGCCGTTAACATTTGTTAATATAAAGGCGTCAATCTGTAATGACGTAAACGTAGAGGAAAGAACATTTTTATCGGTGTAATCCGTATTCAGGTCATCGGCAAAAGTATAGGTATCGTCCCAGAACGCCCAGTCGGAAGTTGTCCCTTCTAACCACGTGATGCGGCTGTTAAGCGCCCCAACCACTCGCTCGGCATCTTCTCGAGCCTCTTGCTCCTCGAGCTTGACGAAACCTATCCAGTAAAAATTTCTGGGCGATGACATAAGAAGCAAGGAGCATTACAGCTAATACAACGCCGATGATGAGTAACGTTTTCTTTCGTAATGTCACTCTGTATGTCTCCCGAACGATTTAATATATGTCAGGTGTACTGGTATTATATTACTATAATGTGAGGGTAGGTAATCTTTGTAGTGACAAAAGTGTATGTAACATCAAAACTATCATATGTTACTAACCGAGTTGTGTCAAGATTTTTATGGAATTTTAACACTAACGCAATATTAGAGCAATAGGGCAATGGTCGGAACCCGTGACTTCACGCATAATAAATGCCCTGTCCACTTTGTCGAGCAGGTTTTCAGTGATGAAAAAATAATCGATTCTCCATCCCACATTCCTCTCTCTTGCTCTTGATTTCATGTCCCACCAGGTATATTGTCCCGGCTCCTTGTTAAAATGACGGAAAGCATCGATATAACCATTTGCCACCAATTTATCCAACCATGCCCTTTCAATGGGCAGAAAACCGGAGATTTTTTCGTTTTCCTTAGGCCTGGCGAGGTCTATTTCTTCGTGGGCGGTATTTACATCTCCGCAGATAATCAGTTTTTCTCCTTTGAGACGTAGCGGTTCGAGAAAATTTAAGAAAGCATCATAAAAATCCAGCTTGTACTTCAACCTTTCTGCGTTTTGCTTCCCGTTAGGAAAATAAACGTTACAGACGGTGAACTCAGGGTGTTTTGAGATAATAACCCTGCCTTCCGTATCGAATGCCGGCACGCCGAAGCCATTTCGGACATCGAGTGGTTTCTCTCTGGTAAACGTGGCAACCCCTGAATAGCCTTTTCTTTCAGGATAGTTCCAGTGTACTTGATATCCCGGGGGTTCTAGTATATCCCGGGTTAGATCTTCCGGGCTGGCTTTAGTTTCCTGCAGACAGAGTATGTCCGGCGATTCTTTCCCCAGCCATTCCAGAAAACCTTTTCTGACTGCAGCCCTGATGCCATTAACATTCCAGCATATTATCTTGGTTCCGTTCATAATAAATGCCCGGGAATATACCTAATCTTACAACAGCATACTAGCCCTGTTAGACATTGATGTCAAATACCGGAAATTAGAAAAAATTAGCTTCAACGGTATTGCAATTTGTCATAATGTTGAGTATAATGTAAAGATAGAAGGAGGCAGGTTGATTGGTCAAAAAATTGATTAATGGCTTGTCTCTGAGCATATGTTAGAAGAATATACGCGGGGCCAGTTCTCAGATTACTGTTTGCGAGACAGATGATATTGATGATGAGATAAAAATATGATGCTCCGGTTAAATTTAGATTGCTGACTGCTAAAAAGACCGTGGGAAATACCGGACATCAGCGTATGAAAAATTTAGATTTGCAGAAATAATTGAGCCTAACCCGCATAATATATTCGCTTACTGCTCAGTCAGCAGCCATAACGAGTCAGTTGGTGTGTTTCAGGAAGATTGTCATTATTGAGCATGCCGGAGATTCGTGTCCACGAGGTAAGATAAGTTTCGGTCTAGCTCCATCAGCACGCTGAGGTTTTGCGTAGCATGATAAATAGCCGGCTGAAACGGCCTCTAATCCGTTTTTTGACTAATCCCCACCTTATGATGTGGAAATTCCGGGTTTTACCTATGAAGTTATTTCCTAGTAATTCCGGGAAAGTACTGTTATGAAGATATTCCCAAACCGCGGTAAAGATAACAAAGATAAAAGCCTGGGACTGCTTCATGGCGAAGCGGCATCCGGTTCGATGGAAAATGCAGGAGCTGCTTATCAGGCGAACTCCGTCATTGCCACCGGTGCCGATGCAGGAACTGTCGCTCTTCTCAGCGCTGCAGTACACCTTTCTCTTTCATTCTTGCTGATTAAAGTGCCTGCTCTCGCTGAAAAGCAACATAATTTAAAAAGAACAACCATTACTATTGCCCTTATCAATACGCTGACATGGCTCCCTGTAGTGCTGGTATTAGCGTTATTTAATAAATTAAACCCATATTTACTGATTTTCCTTTGGGTATTCAATCTGGTGCCTTCAATCCTTATCGGACCTCTGCGGGATAATTGGATGTCAAATCTTATCCCATCCGAGAAGATGGGGCAGTACCTGAGCTGGCGTTCTGCCATCGGCAGTGTTTTCTATCTGGGTACTTTCATTGCAATGGGATTTATTCTGGATAATTCCATGACCACAGGCTACCGTAATTTTGCGATAGTCACAGCCATAGCTCTGTTAGGGTCATCAGCTAGTTCGGTAATATATAGTAAATTACGTCAGTCACAACCACAAGCTACTACGACAAAGAAAGAAAACCTTGGCTTCATCACTTTTTTGAAGGAAACCAGGCACAGCCACCTGGGCACCTTCATCATCTTTATGTCACTCTTTACTCTTGTCGTTAACCTGAGCAGTCCCCTTCTCTCCGCTTATATGATAAACACTTTAAAATTCAGTTATATGACGTACACCGCTATGATTTCCTGTGAATACGTCGCGCGTATCCTTAGCCTATCGTTCTGGGGAAAGCAAATCGATAAGTCTGGCAGTCTGCACTTGATGATGAAAGTGGCTCACCTTATCCCTTTTGTCCCGATATTGTGGATGTTCTCCAGGAATATCTTCTATCTAGGGGCTGTGCAGTTGTTCTCCGGGATGGTCTGGGCTGCCTTTGACCTGTGCGCTCAGGCTTTTATGTTTAAGGCGACTTCGCCGGAGCAGAGACTGAGATATATTGCCTACCAGCGGAGTCTGACGACTTTCTCAGTGGCAATCGGTGCGATATCAGGGGCTCTTCTGCTGAATGGCATTTTCCCGATTTTCGGGAGTCAGATACTGGGTGTTTTTCTGGTGTCAGGCATCCTGCGGATGGTTGTGGCAAGGGTGATGTTACCGCGGTTGCAACCCGGCGCTATTCCTGATGCCATCGTTCATGAAGAGTTGGCAATTGAGCTGGCAAGACTTAACCTCGCAAATCGTGAGGGGCTTTATTATCACCCGGAAAGATGGCAACGGCTTACCAAACCGGTGGCGGCTTTCGGCACAATCATCGGCAAAGCCGTCAACAAGATAGCGCCCCGGCCGGCAGGGCTTTATTACAACCCTCAGCAATGGTCAGAATATGCGGGGCTGCAATCTTTATCCGTTCAGCCGAATGATAATGAAGTTGCAAAAGGTGCGCTTTACCACGATAAAAAAGCATGGTCGAAGTATATGAAGCAGACATCTATATTGATGAAAGCTAATATACAACCGGGCAAAGAAGTCCTTTTACATAATCATGAAGCATGGTCAAGACTTACCAACCATGCAGTTAAAGTCGAAAGAATGTCCGGAGAGAATGCGGAACTAAACCGGAATGGTCTTTTTTACGATACACAGAGATGGGGTGATTACCTTAAAACGTCATTGGTCCTTAATGCGACAACAATGAGAACCAATGGCGGAAGTTTGACTAACAGGCAACCCATCTTCTATCATCCTGAGATGTGGGGAAACTATAAAAATCAATCGGCTTTATCCAGAACGGTAACTGCCAGAGTTGATATTGGGGTTAACTCTAGTCGGAAACCTCTCTTTTATCATCCTGAAGAGTGGGACCGAGCTTATGACCCGGCGATGGTACATATCGGGAGAAAGTCAGCCATCGGTACAGTTATTACCAGACAGAACTCTGTCAGGAAAATCGACCGGAAAGAACTGCCAATCAGACGTCAGCCTGTCACCGGACCGGCTATTACAACCAGGCGAATTATGGCCTCGCCGTCACTGGCTTAGTATCTCCTCAGCAGACAGCAAAGAACAGCCAGTAAACCAAGGTATTGACCGCCGTCAGCGGTATGCCAATCCTCACGAATTCCCAGAAGGTCAGCGTCTCACCGGACTTCTGCTCTGCATTCTGGATGATGATGACGTTACTGGCGGCGCCCAGAATAGAAAGATTGCCGGCGATGGTGCTACCTGCCGCCAGTGCCATCAGTCCCGGATTGTTCACTCCCATCTGCATCAGCATCGGCAGATAGAGCGCTACCAGAGGCACGTTGGAGATAAACTGACTGGTAACAATGCTGATGCCCATAATCACAGGCACAGATGTCAGGTTCAAATTCGTGGAATTGATAACATCCTGAAAAATGCCGGAGTCCCAGACACTCTCCATCAGGATAAACATCGCCGCAAAAAAGACAAGGGTTGACCAGTCGATTTTGCGGATGATAGTGAACCTCTTCGGGCTAAAAAGGATAATCGGAAGTGCCGCCGCCAGTGCAATATAGGTCAGTTTGAAATCGATTTCCAGCCCTGCAAAAACGGTGACAATCTTTGCCAGCACCAGTACCATCAGTAAAACCAGCGAGATTTGGGAGAGACGTGCCAGTTTGGCATCTTTGATTGGCTCCGGATGGTTGGCAAATTCTTTGTGGTCGAACTGTTTTCGGTAGAAAAGCCGCAGGAACAGGTAAGCCACCAGGAGATTAATCAGTGTCGGTAACAAAAGATAACGGAAGAAGGTAATGAAAGGATTGGTGACATTACCATTGATGGCGATGAGCAGGTTCTGCGGGTTCCCGATGGGACTGGTAGCGCTGCCGATGGTGATAGCGAAAGCCAGCGCCAGCAGTAATATTTTGGGTGAAGTCCCAGCTTTTTTCGCCAGCAACAGGACAACCGGCGTGCCGATGATTGCCAGCGTGTCGTTCATCAGGAAGGCAGACATCATCCCCATACCGAACAGGATAAAAAGCACCAGGCTATCCATTGACCTGGCTTTATGGAAAAGCCGGTAGGAAAGATGGGATAGATAGCCGCTACTTTCCAGCGCCTCCCCCACGGTAAACATCCCGAACAGGAAAAGCATCACATCGATATTGATGGATTTGAGGGCATTAAGCGGTGATATTTGCAGGGTAGCCAGCGCAGCAATAGCGCCCAACGCCATAATTTGCCAGATCTGAAAGCGGAATTTACCAATCCGCCTGACGATAATCAAAATAAAAACGAGCGCCAGAACTATTATTGAAATCATCTTTTACTATTATAAATCATCTATACGTGTAACGCCGTCGTTTTTTATGCTATACTTTGTAATTGCCTATGAAAAAAGATTTGATGAATATTCTAGCCTGTCCGGTGTGCAAGGGGAAGCTGGTACTCACCATCGAGAAGGAAAACGAAAAGGAAATCGTTACCGGTTCTCTTTACTGTGGTAAATGTGATGTGCGTTACCAGATTGTGGATACCATACCCAACCTTCTGCCACCGGAGAAAAAGCACTAATCGGGGCGGTAGGTCACACGGCTCTGCGGAGATTCCCACACTTCGATGCTGACGAGCGAAACGGGTGCTCCTGCCAGCTTTTTCTTTAATTTCTTATAGATAGTGGCGGCGATGTTCTCCGATGAGGGATTGATTTTATTGAAAGGCGATACCTCATTAAGGCAGGAATGGTCGTACTTCTCCAGAATTTCTCCCAGATGACGCTTCAACAATGTGAAATCGTAAGCAAGCCCGATGTCGTTCAGTTTGTTTCCTTTGAGCGTGGCGGCTACTTTAAAACGGTGTCCGTGCAGTGCTTCGCATTTCCCCTGATAACCGCGCAGGAAGTGGGCGGCATCAAAATCCATTTCCACTGAAATTTCGTACATAGGCTCACCTCAAAAGTTTTCCCATTTGACCGCATCATCAGGTTTTCTTTCCAATTCCCTCAACAGTTGTCTTACTCTCATATCGGCAACCGGGTGTATGAAATTGGGGGCTATTTCAGCTAAAGGCACCAGCACGAAAGCCCTTTCTGTCAGTCTCGGATGGGGAATGATTAACTCGGGAGTGTTAACAGTCTGGTTGCCATAAAACAGGATGTCTATGTCAATCGGACGCGGGCTATTCGGCGGTCCCGGCTCTCTCCCGATGGCTGTCTCTATTCCCTTGATTAGCGTCAAGAGTTCCATTGGTGTCAGGGGGGTGGTTGCTTCACAGACCAGATTGAGGAAACGGGGCTGATTGGTATTGCCCACCGGTGCAGTATCGTAAACAGGTGAAACCCGCGCCAGCCACATTTTCTGTGAGAGCATAAATAATGCCTGCCGTAGATTCAGCCAGCGGTCGCCAATATTGGAACCTAAACCAAGATATATTTTGACCGGCTTTAGTTCTTTCTCGGGGCTATTGGTGTTCTGCATTTTTAATCCTTTCTGTGTGCTAATTATATCACAAGAAGAATACTGCCAGTCGTGGCAGGGATATGTTTTAGAAAATTTGACTTATGGCAATCGGTTGGTTAAAATTCGCCTATGATGAAAATAGCGCGGAAGCTGCTAGCCCTTATGTTTAGTCTGATATTGTTTATTGTAGCTATGCCATGCTCTCATTCTGTATCCGCGCTGGATGAAGCCCAATGGGTACCAGTGAATATCCCAACGGAAGGAACTGCCGGTAAATGGGTGCTGGCAAACGGCTCCGATATCCGCCATTTGACGATGGCAAACGATGGCACGCTTTACTGCTATGCCAATCCTTCGGGGACTACCTACACTCTCTTCAAATCCACTGACGGCGGGAATAGCTGGACAACTACCGGTAAGGTTACAGATGTCATCATCGATATCGCCACGTTGCCACAGGATGCCGCTACTATTTACTATGCAACCGCCTCAAGTATTTATAAATCGGTGGATGGCGGCAATAGTTTTATCTCTTTACCTCCAAACCCGGGTGGAGCCGGCAGCGGTAATATCTCGATAACCTCGATTGACGCAGTGCGCACAGACAATGCTAATATCGTTGCTGTCAGCACGGCTGATACCGATGCCGCACAATTTGGAGGCGTCTATCTGCTGGAAGAAAATCAGATTGGTGGTGTCTGGGTAAATACCGGCATCGGCAGTTATGATGTCAGTTATGCCGGCTTTTCCCCAAATTACCCTGGTGACCGCCAGCTCAATGCCGTTGCTTCGGATGAGACCGATACTTATATCACGAGTAAAATTAATACTACCGGTTGGGGACAGATGATTGGTAACGCCCTGATTACCGGCATTGTGTCCTTGGCGGTAAACTTGGCTTTTCCCGCCGGTTATAGCGGGATGACGGATAATGCTGTTTTCTTTGCGGGAATCGATACAGGTGTTAATAATGGCGATGTCTATAAAATCACCCGCGCCCTGTCGCCTGCTTCCTCAATTGTTACTGACCTCAATATCTGCTCAGTCGATAGTGTAACTGGAGTTGATGTTGCCAGCCTGGCAATCAGTGGCAGCACAATCCTCGCCGGTTGTGCCGGGAATGCCCGTGTTTATCTGAGCAATGACAGCGGCATTAATTGGATGCAATGCAATAAACCACCCACCGGACAGACAGGTACTTGCGTCTTGATAGCCCCTGATTTTGACGCTCAGCATAAAGCCTATGCCGTCACATGCGGGACGGAAAGCGCCTTTTCATTTTCCCGTGACGGCGGTGTTACATGGAATCAAACCAGTCTGATTGACACCAAAATCAATGACATCTCTGATATAGCGACGCCGTTAACGACAACTGCTTTCATGCTGACCTTTAACAGCAATAATCTGAAGCATAGCCTCTGGCGCACGCTTGCTAGCGGTAAGACGTGGGAAAGGATTTTCTGCGGCAGTTTCACGGGTATCGATAATCTGAAATTCGTGAAAACCATCCCTCAATACAGTGCCGATACCCCGATTTTACTTGTTGCCGGGCAGAAAGACAGTAATCCTGTAATCTGGAAATCGACTGACAACGGGCAGAGTTTTACTTTACGCGTCGCTCCATGCGGTGTCGATGCGTGGACAATCGTGGATAGCAACACATGGTGCATCGGCGGCTATGATGGCAGTAAAGGGTTGGTTTACCGTACTACGAACGGGGGAGGTTTCTACACACCCCCCGTAGAAGCGGGCGGTCAGCCTTTGACTGCCGTAATAGCGTCCCCGGATTATCTTCAAGATAAAACCATCGTGGCAGGCAATACGGTTGGGCAGGTGTATTTATCAGATGATAATGGCGCCACCTTCTGGTTACTGGGGCAACAACTGCCGCTTTCTACCGGCACCGGCAGAATCAGCCTGGCATTCGACAGCAAGTTCGGTGAAAATAAAACCCTGTATGCCATCACGGATGCCAAGGTGACTTCTACCAGTAAAGAACGTATTTTCCGTTTTACTCTCGATAAGAGCACCAGCTGGCAAAGTATATATGGCTCCTTGCCAGACAATGCCATTATCAAACAGGCGACTATTGCCGGTGACGGTACGCTGTATGCGGTAAATACACAGGCGGCAGTCAATGCTGATAAGAAAGGCGGCGTGGTGCGTTCTTTGAATCCCACATATTCAGCCCCGACCTTTGAGACGATGTTGCGCGGGCTTGAGGATACGGTTACTTTAAATAAGCTTTCGGTTTGCGGCAACCAGCTCTGGACAATCGATACCAAGAACACCCGTTTGCTGACGTTCAACGATAGTCTGGTATCGTCAGTCACATTAGTATCACCGGATGATAAGATTGCCGGACTGGATACAGCCAATCTCGCTCTGAAATGGCAAACTCTGAGCGGCGCCACCGAATATGAATGGCAGGTGAGTGACAACACAGGCTTTACAGGCATCCCCACCGGTTTTACCGGCACTACCGAATCAATCTCAGCGCGCCCCACCGGTTTTATGCCTGCCACGACTTATTACTGGCGTGTCAGAACAAGCAAACCGTTCCTTAGCCGCTGGTCAGACACACGGTCATTTACCACCGTTCTCGGCGGGAGTAACGTAGCGCCATTGTTATCTGTCCCGGAGGCAGGTGCGAAAACTACCGTAAAACCAATATTCCAGTGGGGAACGATTGTGTCCGCAGATAGATATGATTTACTGGTGGCAAAAGACGCTATGTTCAAAAATATCGTGATTGATAGAACAGGCGACAATGCTCTGCCCAGTAATGCATGGGAGAGTGACATCAGCCTTGAAAATAGCGCTACCTACTTTTGGAAGGTCAGGGCTTGCTCCGATGAAAGCTTCGGTTCGTGGAGTATAGTCAGCATTTTTGTTACTGAAACTGCATCTGCGGTTCCTGTTAAAGACGAAGTTCTTCCCAAAGGTCAACCGTTGCAACAAACGCAAGCAACAGTTACCCTGTCAACACCAGCACCGTTACCAAATACTCAGCCGACCGTAACGGTCAATGTGAATATCCCCCCGGCGATAATATATGGTGGTATCGCGCTGCTGGCGGCGGTGGTGATAACATTGATGGCGCTGGTCATCGTAACGGTAAAACGGCGCTACTGAGAACGGACTATTGCTTATAATCCAGCACAACAACCTGCAGAGTCAGCGGCAGGCTGTTTTTATTGACCAGTAGCTTGGGCTGAGGCACAGCTTCTTTCACGCCCATTTCTTTGAGAAAGCGGTCAACCGTATCCAATTCCTGAGAGTTGGGGGAATTAAAAAGCGAAGGTTTCCATGCGTCGGTCTTATAATGCATCGGGATAACTATTTTGGGTTCGAGGTGCCGCACTATCTGGGCGGCTTGAGCGGCGTCAATTGTAGAGCCCCCGCCGACAGGAACCAGAAGCACATCTACCCCATCAATATCCGCTACCTGCTCTGTGGTGAGTAAGTGTCCAAGGTCTCCGAGGTGACAAATCAGCACATCATCGACATCGATGACATAGGCAGTGTTTTTGCCTCTTTGAGCGCCTTTCTCACTATCGTGGAAGGTATGTACTCCGACTGTTAAAACGCCGCCGGATTCATATTCACCGGGACTCTTAATGATTCTTGGTTCGCCGCTAACACCCTGAATATATGAATGACCGGCGTGAGGGTGGCTGACGGTTATGATTTGCGCTGCAACTTTGCCCAGCGTATAGCCAAACCCGGGGGAAAAGGGGTCGGTGATGACGGTAGTCTGTTTACCCTTAAGCCTGAAGCAGGAATGTCCTAACCATGTGATTTCCATTAACTTAGTTTAACACAGGCTCACGTTAGATTCAATCGGGAAACCACGATATTCGGACGATTCTATACACTGTCATTCCTTGCGCCTGTCCCGTATCCATGGACAACAGCCTCAACGGCAACTTGTCTCTGGATTCTGGCGGAAGCCAGAATGGGGTATTTTGCAAAGAAGGAGCTTCTTCAGGTACTACGCAACTTCAGAATGACGACCAGAAATTAGTTGTAATTGCAACCATACGCAGCATCTTATGTCTTTTTGCTCTGTCCCATACTCTCTGCCAGTTTCTCAAACAACTGTTTCTGTTCTTTGGTCAGGGTGTCAGGGGTTATCACAGAGACGGTGATAATCTGGTCGCCGCGGCCGCGCTCCTGTAAATGCTGGACGCCTTTATTCCTGAGGCGGAAGGCGGTGCCGCTCTGACAGCCTGCGGGAATCTTGAGTTTGGTGTCATCTTCCAAGGTAGGAATTGTAACTTCTGTCCCCAACGCCGCCTGTGCAAAGTTTATGGGTAAATCGTAGTAAATATCATCGCCTTCACGATTGAAGAACTCGTGTTTCTGGACTGATATACTGACAAACAGGTCGCCGGCAGGCCCGCCTCTGGCGCCGGCATCGCCCTCACTGCGGATGCGAATTTGATTGCCATCCGTGACGCCGGCAGGAATCTTAACGGATATAGTGCGTTGGTGTCTTTCTTTACCGGTGCCCCGGCATTTAGGGCAGGGCTCAAGGATTATTCTGCCTTCGCCGCGACACTTGGGGCAAGTGGCGATATTGGTAAAGCGCCCGAAGACGCTGGATTGCACGCGCTTGATTTGTCCGGAACCGTTGCAGTTGGGACAGCGTTCCGGTTGACTGCCGGTCTTACTGCGGGTGCCCTGGCATTCGGAGCAGACCTCCGTGCGGGCAATGGTGATTTCCTTATCACAGCCGAAAGCGGCTTCTGCCAGAGTAATGCTGGTGCTGTATTGTAAAGCCGACCCTTTTTCCGGAGCCTGACGGGCGCCGGTGGCAGAGCCTCCGAAGAAGGCTTCAAAAATATCCCCGAAACCGAAGTCAAACCCATCGGACTCCCGCCCGAAGAGGCTCGTCCCGCCGTTATGCCCGAAACGGTCGTAGGTAGTGCGTTTCTCCGGGTCACATAACACCTGATAGGCTTCGTTCAACTCCTTGAATTTATCTGCTGCACCTTCATCGTGATTGTGGTCGGGATGGTACTGGAAAGCCAGCTTGCGGAATGCCTTTTTTATGTCTTCCTCGGTGGCATTCCGGTCAACGCCCATGACCTCATAGTAATCTCGTTTTTCTGCCATAAGAACTTAATTTATTTCCTTCCCTAAGAGGCGCTAAAAGTTTTGCTGGAGGGGACCCAGTGGCATTTTAACGCTACTGTTTAACCCTCCAGCATTCTTATTTTATACCTTACCGGATTCTTCGTCTAGAGTTTATACCTCGTGGAATTCACCTTCCACGGTGCCATCGTCTTTTTTTCCGCCGGGAGGCGGCTGGTTACCGGGTGGAGGAGGTTGTTGTTGTTTATAAATTTCCGCCCCGACCTTCTGCATTGCATCGTTCAGAGTCTGAGAAGCCTGTTTAACAGCTTCCATATTACTGCCTTTCAGAGTCTCGCGTAATGCGGCAACTTTACTCTCGATGTCTTTATTCATCTCATCGGGAATTTTGTCCTTGTTATCGCGCAGGGTCTTTTCTGCCATATAAGCCATGTTATCGGCAGTATTGCGGGTTTCTACTTCCTCTTTGCGCTTGGCATCTTCGGCGGCGTGAATTTCCCCTTCTTTCCGCATTTTTTCTATTTCGTCCTTGCTCAAGCCGCTGGAAACGGTGATGGTGATTTTCTGTTCTTTGCCGGTGCCCTTATCGAGCGCCTTGACACTCAGAATGCCATTGGCGTCAATATCAAAGGTAACCTCAACCTGCGGCATGCCGCGCGGTGCCGGCAAAATGCCATCCAGCATAAACCGTCCCAGTGTCCGGTTATCATTTGCCATCTGTCTTTCGCCCTGCAGGACATGTATTTCCACGCTGGGCTGACTATCCGTGGCGGTGCTGAAAATCTGGCTCTTAGAAGTGGGGATGGTGGTATTGCGCGTGATGAGCGGTGTCATTACCCCACCCAGAGTTTCGATACCGAGTGTAAGCGGCGTGACATCCAGAAGCAATACTTCCTTGACCTCGCCCTTGAGAACACCGGCCTGAATTGCGGCGCCAACCGCCACTACCTCATCGGGGTTAACACCCTTGTTCGGTTCCTTCCCGAAGAACTGCTTCACTTTCTGCTGAACGAGCGGCATTCTGGTCTGCCCGCCGACGAGGATGACCTCATCGATCTGGGCAGTGGTCTTGCCGGCATCGTTAACCGCCTGTTTACATGGTTCTAATGTTTTTTCAACCAAATCCATTACCAGTTGTTCCAGTTTTGCCCTGCTGAGGGTAATGTTCAGATGTTTAGGACCACTGGCGTCAGCGGTGATAAAGGGCAGGTTGATATCGGTTTGCTGGACAGTAGAAAGCTCAACCTTGGCTTTTTCCGATGCCTCTTTGAGTCTCTGGAGTGCCATTCTATCCTGTCTCAGGTCAATCCCCTGGTCGCGTTTGAACTCTTCGCTGAGCCAGTCCATAATTCTCTGGTCAAAATCCTCGCCGCCCAGATGTGTATCCCCGGCGGTTGACTTAACCTGGAAGGTGCCCTCGCCTATTTCCAGGATGGAAACATCGAAGGTGCCGCCGCCCAGGTCATAGACAACGATGGTCTCGTCCTTTTTCTTATCCAATCCATAAGCCAGTGCCGCGGCAGTCGGCTCGTTGATGATGCGGAGCACGTTCAGCCCTGCGATGGCGCCGGCGTCTTTCGTCGCCTGCCGTTGCGCATCATTGAAATATGCCGGCACGGTGATGACGGCATCAGTCACTTTCTCTCCGAGATATGCCTCCGCATCGGTCTTTAGCTTCTGTAATATCATCGCCGATATTTCCGGCGGGGTGTATTCCTTGCCGCCCATCAGCACCTTGATTTCGTTATTTGCGCCGCGGGTTACTTTATAAGTTTTGCGGCGGGCATCCTCTTCTACTGGAAGCTCACGGCCGGGCGGTTCGCCCCATTTACGCCCCATAAAACGCTTAATATTGTAAACGGTGTTCTCAGGGTTGACGATTGCCTGCCGTCTGGCAATTTGCCCCACGAGACGCTCGCCTGTTTTACTGATTGCTACTATCGAGGGGAACAGGTTACCGCCTTCAGATGAAGGAATGACCACCGGCTCCCCGCCTTGCATCACTGCCACTTCACTGAATGTTGTTCCCAAATCAATCCCAACTGTTTTGCCCATTTGTTACCTCCCTTATAAGCATATCAAACCATATTCCGGCTAATTTTACTGTGATTTATGTCTTGTTTTCAGTTTTATTATCTTCTTCTGTCCCTTTTTTCTCCCCATTACCCACTACCACCTGGCTGGGGCGTATGACTCTGTCAAAAACTTTGTATCCCTTGCGCATTTCCTGCACTACTATTCCGTCTTCACCCTTGCCGTGCATCATCGCCTCATGTAAATTGGGGTCGAACGGCTCACCCATGGCTTTGATAGGAGATAGCCCTTGTGTTTCCAGTGTTGTCTGGAGTTTGCGTTCAATCAGTCTGAATCCTTCCACCCAATCGGATTTTGCCTGCCGGGACGTGATAGATTCAAATGCCCTCTCGAAATCATCCAGAATCGGCAACAGGCTGAGGATGAGCTGGGTACTGGCATATTTCCCCATCTCCAGTTTTTCCTGCTCTGTACGTCGCTTAAAGTTGATAAAATCCGCCTGAGCCCGTTTCCAACTATCCATGTAATCTTCTGCCTTTTGTTTTGCCTCGGACAGGGCTTTTTCCATGTCCTGGTCAAGTGCAGAAACAGGCTCTTCTTCAGCTTCGAATTTGTCAGGTGTCGGTTCTTCTGATTCTCTGGACATCATTTTTCTTTACCTATCTTGTTCATTAATAACCGCTAATTCCCCTCAGGCGGGATTCTTCTGCCGTACAACCATGCAATCAATCCGCTGAGCACTTCTGCCAGATAGTCCACGGAAGCGATACTGCGGGCATAATGCATGCGGGTGGGGCCGATAACCGCAAGGCAACCCATAGCTTCACCCGGCAAGCCGTACTGGCTGATAACGACACTGTAGTTCTGGATGGTCTCTGATTTATTCTCTTTGCCGATAAAAACGTGCACCCCTCTGCCGGGTAATTTGTCCGGTAGGATGACCCTCAGCAGGTTTTTACTCTCGGTTAATGCCAGCGATGTCGTAGTTTGGCGCGCATTGGCAAACTCCGGCTGATTGAAAATGAATTGTAAACCATCAAGATAAGGAGCTTCGTATTCTATCTCATCTTCAGTCTTCATAATATTCAGGATGCAAGCGGTTATACTGTTCTCCAGTTCTATCAGCCCGGCTTTTTTAGCCTGAATCTGGGGGTTGCTCAGCCCCTCAAAGATGGCGTTCAATTTGTTGCTGACAACCGATAGTTCTTCCTGAGGCACCGTCTGGTCAAAAACAGTGAGTTGTTGTCTGACGATGGCGCCCTGTAATACCAGCACCATCAGTGCGGTGGAATCCTGAATGCTGACCAACTCCATATGTTTGAAGACACAGTTGGCAGGTTTAGCTGTGGCAACCATCGCCATGTTCTGGGATAGATTAGCCAGTAGAGTTGCCGTCAGTCTTGCCCATTCTTCCAGCCTGGTTTCAACCTGATGGAAGAGGTGGTTAATCATCCGCTGTTGGTTAATGGGTAAGCGGATATCGTCCAGAGTTTCTACGTAGTATCGGTAGCCTTTGTCCAAAGGGATACTGCCGGCTGAAGTGTGCGGCTGTATGATATAGCCCTCTTTTTTCAGGTGCATCATCTCGTTGCGGATGGTGGCTGAGGAAACATCCAGCCCGTAGTCGTGTAGAATACTCTGCGAGGGCACAGGCGCTGCCCGGGCAATGTACTGCTCGATGATGGATTTTAGAATCGTTTCTGTTCTTGGTGAAAGCATTTTACTCATATTTAGCACTCTAACCATCCGACTGCTAACAATACTAAATTAGCATTTTAGAGAATCATTGTCAAGATGTCTGGAATATTTTCCGCAGGGTATGAATACTATGGCATTCTTCCTTGGTTGACAGTGGGGGGGTGTGATTCTGTCCCACACCTTTCGTTTGCATTCACAGTCAAGATGGTGCTAATATCCTGATAAACACGTTACATTTTTTCGTTTTCATTAAAGGAGTGTCTTATGGTCTGGCAGTCTGAAATCGATGAGATGAAATACCGCGAGTCGCTTGCCGAGCAACTGGGTGGTAAGGAGGGGGTTCAAAAGCAGCACGAAAACGGTAAATTGACGGTCCGTGAACGTGTTGCCAAACTGGCGGACACAGGCTCTTTCCGGGAAGTCGGCAAATTGGCGGGAGTCGGCACTTATGAAGGTGAGAAACTGGTTGCCTTCCGTCCTGCCAACTCGGTGGCGGGTATTTGTACTATCAACGGGCGGAAGGTGGCACTCAGCGGCGGTGATTTTACCGTGCGTGGCGGCGCCGCAGATGCGGCGGTGGGTGATAAACCGACTTTCGTGATGAAGCTTGCCCTCGACTGGCATATGCCGTATATCCGCCTCCTCGATGCAACCGGCGGCAGTGTGCGCACCTTCGAACAAATGGGGCGCACCTACGTTCCCGATTCCAATGACCGTTGTGCTATTGCCGGACAACTATTAGGCATTGCTCCGGTAGTATCAGCGGTGCTTGGTTCAGTGGCAGGGTTGCCGGCAGTGGAAGCCTGCCTGGCTCACTTTAACCTGATGGTCAAAGGCACCAGTCAGGTTTTTGCGGGTGGTCCGCCTGTTGTTAAGGCGGCGCTGGGCTACGATATTAAGAAGCAAGAACTGGGTGATGAACGCACTCAGGTCTATGAGGGCGGAGTTATCGATAATCTGGTGGATAATGAGGAACAGGCATTCGAGACAATCAAGCGTTTTCTCAGTTATCTGCCGAATAATGTCTGGGAGATGCCGCCTCGTGTTGAGACGAAAGACGACCCGAACCGCCGGGAAGAAAAATTGCTTTCCATCATTCCCCGTGAAAGAAAACGGACCTATAATCCCTACCAGATTTTGAAATATGTCCTTGACCGCGATTCACTGTTTGAGATTGCGCCTTTTTACGGGCGGTCGCGTATCACCGGCTTCGCTCGAGTCAATGGTTATCCGGTGGGCGTGATGATTAATAACCCGATGTTCCTCGGGGGTTCATTGGATGTCGCCGCCGGCAGTAAAGTCATCCGTTTTCTGCAACTGTGCGATACATTCCACCTGCCGCTGGTCTATTTCGCCGATGAGCCGGGTTTTATGGTTGGTATCGAAGCGCAGAAACAGGGGATTGTCCGCGCCGGCGCCAAGGTGGTTTTAGCTACCTGCGCAACAAAGATGCCCTGGATTAGCTTCATTATTCGCCAGTGTTATGGCGTCGCCGGACAAAATCACAATCGTCCCGGCGGTATGTTCAAGCGCGTTGCCTGGCCCTCGGTTAACTGGGGCTCGATGCATATTGAAGGCGGTGCTTCTGCCGCTTACCGTCGCGAAATCGAAGCGGCGCCTGACCATGAAGCCAAGCGCGCAGAGATAGAACGTATGCTACAGGCGATTGCTTCGCCTTTTCGCACCGCCGAGGCATTTGATATCGAGGAAATTATCGACCCAAGAGAATCGCGTCCGATACTATGTGAGTTCATAGAGACGGCACAGTCAATGATAAAAAACCAGCTGGGACCGTCCGCTGGACCCAGTTACTGGCCATAAATTACAGGCATATTTTTAAGGAGGAAAAAGAGTAATGGTGGTTCTTACAGCAATTCTGAAGGCAGTAGAAGGCAAGGGTGATGATATCGAACGGGAGTTCAAGAAACTGGCGCCTATAATTTTGAAAGACCCGGGAGCGCTCGGTTATGCAGTTCACCGCGCCGTGGATGACCCGAATAAATTCCTTGTCTATGAGCAATATGAGAATCAAGAAGCCCTCAAATACCACGGACAAACAGCGCATTTCAAAGCCTTCAATCAGGCAACCAGGGGAATGTTCGCCGCGCGGGCAGAAATAACCTTTTATAACAAGATTGTTTAATGTTATCCGAAATACTGCAATTTCGTTCTTATTGAAGAAAAGCTTGATTGCCTTGGGATGGGAGATAAAAGATGGAAGAGGAACCAGCGGGAAATATACCCGGAGGCACAGAACAACAACCTGTGATAAGTCCATCTTCTCCTGATATGCAATCAGGTATTGAACCCGCGCGAAACAAAGTATGTTCCCGTTGTGGCACGGTCAATCATCCGTCATCCGTGTATTGCTACAGATGCGGGATGAAACTGACCGATACCATAGTGCAGAGTAAGAAAATCTGCACCGGCTGTAATGCGCCTAACGCACCGACTTCCGGGTATTGTTATAAATGCGGGCTAAAACTGCCGGACAAGATAGGTACGGGTGAACTTACCGGGAAACATGCCGGTTTCTGGATTAGACTGTTAGCCTACATTATCGATGGAGTATTACTGGGGATTGTGACCAGCTTTATCACCGTCCCCATTTTCTTGAACATCTTTGGTTCAACCCCGGATTTTTCATGGCTTTCAATGATTGAGTTTCCTGAAAAACTGGAAAGTTCCTTCTGGCTGTACTACTGGCTGACTGTGTTAATCAGCCTTGGAGTCGAGACTGTTTATTACACCATCGCTATCGGCAAGTGGGGAAGGACCATCGGTAAAGCTATTTTGAAGCTGAAGGTACTCAAGTCCGATGGCTCGCATGTGAGTTACGGGCGTGCCTTCGGCAGAAGCTGGGCTTACGTCCTGAATGGATTTACTCTGGGCATCGGATTTCTGGTCATCGCTTTTAACGCACAAAAGCGCGGCCTTCATGATTTTATCTGTGATACCATCGTTGTTAAAACCGATTAGCAGGCAGTTCAAAGATGCAACTTTTAGTTATTCCCATTCTCGGTCTGGCGCCGGGTATTTTCTGGCTCTGGCTTATTTACCGGAGAGATAAGTACCGTCCGGAACCAAAAGGACTGGTAATCCGCACTTTTCTGCTGGGTATGGCTTCAGTCCTTCCGGTGCTGATAATTGAGGTAGCCCTGGCGCTTCCATATATTTTCTCGCATGTTAAAGATTTTACGAATTTCACAGTGGAAAGCCTGAGTCAGTTATCCATCGGAGAAATGGCGTACTTCTCCTTCATCATTGCCGGTTTCACGGAAGAATTATTCAAATTCCTGGTAGTCAGGACAACTATCTACAAATCCCCGTACTTCGATGAGCCAATCGATGGACTGGTCTATGCATCGGCGGCGGCGCTGGGTTTTGCCTCTCTGGAGAACGTGGGCTACCTGTTTTCATATGGTTGGGAAACGATACTGGTGAGAGCCCCAATCTCAACCCTGGCTCATGTGGTATTTTCGGCAATGTGGGGTTATCCTCTCGCCCTTCGCAAATTGAAGCGACACAACTCGACTTTACTGCTCTGGCTGGGTTTATTAGGTGCTATGCTGGGACACGGTCTTTTTGATTTCCTGGCGATGGCGCAAGGCGATTCCAACCCGATGAACATACCGCTTCTCGCCGGTTTAATTGTGTTGTTCGCTGGCATGGTTGTCTTCTTTGTTTTTCTGCTAATCCGTGGCCAAAAAACCTCTCCGTTCAAAGATAAGAATGCCGAACTGCTCACCTTATGTCCAAATTGCCAGACCCGCGTTCCATACTACGCTGGTTTCTGCCCTAACTGTGGCAATAAGCTTCCGGAAGATAAAAAAGCCAGCCCTGAGTTCTGCGGCAAATGCGGGGCTGGACTTGAGAATGGAGTGAATTTCTGCACATCCTGTGGCAGCCGTGTCATTAAGAAAGCAGGTTTGGGATGAATGTTCTCGATGAAAAATTCAAGGAATGGACTGAAGGCAAAAATCCCTTACAGGCTAGAATCAATATCTTCGAGAAAATAAGGGATGTTCCTTATGCTATCATCCCGGAGTTTATTGATTATCAAGGGTATATCGGTGTCTTGAAAGCAGGCAGGGGTTCTTGCTCCCCCAAGCATTTCCTTATGTGCGAGATGTTCCAGAGACTTGGCTTAACTGTCTTATTTGTTGTCTATCCTCACCGGTGGGATGAAAGGGCGGAGCTTCTGGGTAATTATTCCTCAAAATTGAAAAGGATGGCTCAAGCATTGCCCGTTAGTCACCATATCGCTTGTAAAGTAGAGATAGAGGGTAGATTTGTTCTGGTTGATGCCACCCTTGATTTACCATTAGTGAAGGCAGGGCTACCTGTAAACAAAGCGTGGGATGGGAGAAATGATACTATGCTCCCTATGACTCCCTGCGGTGATGAAGACTGGTATCACCCCTCTGAAGCTCATTTAATGCGTGCCAGCACTGATGAGCAATCACTCGCTTTCTATGCGGAAGTGAATGCCTTTCTGGAATGGGTAAGACGGCTCTGATACAGATGAGATGCCGATTATTACCTTATAGAATAGGTAAGTTGGCTTCATTCAAAAAAAGAAAACACAGCGCAGTTATTTAGTCCGTGCCGCTGCGCTTTATCTTTGCCTCAACACGCGCAAGTAACTCGCGCATCCGGAATGGTTTGGCGACAAAACTACTCGTGTCTTTTGCAAGAACGTTCTGTGACATCATGGGAGTATTTTGTGTCGAGAGCACAATTATCGGCACATCGGATTGGTCACGGATAAGGTCAATGATTTGCAGGATATTGTTACCGAATTCGGCGACATCGATAATGAACACATCCGGCTTCTGCGTATCCAATAAAGACATAACCGTTCCAACATCGGTTGTCATACTGGTGTTATAACCTTCTTTGACGAACATCTCACTCAATATCTTGAGTAAACCGTCGGTTTCACTGTATAAAAGAATGAGCGGAGGCTTCTCTTTCCGGGTTTCCATCTTTCACTTCCATGAGAACACCGATGAGTATTACGAGCGTGGAATATAACTATAGCAAAAAAAGTGACTCTTGTCAATGTTGCGCTTCGCTAGTCTCTTCTGTTTCCCTCTTGATTAGCAGCATCACAGGTTAGAGTCCTGCCGTTGTTTTAGCATACTCCACAGGAGTCATAATTTTATAGCACGAGACAAGATGCATAGAAAAGCCCCTAAATATTGCACTGGAACAAGTGCAATATTTAGGGGCTATGTTCATGAAGGGTTTTCACAAGAACATCATGGTGATTTAAGATAAATATTCCGGATAAAACCCCAGTCCGTCATTAGCTATTGACTACATACTTCGAAAATCCTTTTATGGTTGCCTCTGCTTCAATCATAACCCTGTCTACCAGGTTCTGAACGGTCGGAAGGTCTTGTATCCGTTGTGAACATTCACCACCGGTCACCATACCTTTATCAATGTCACCCCTGCAAATTGCATTAATTGCTTCTCTTTCCGATTGGATGAATTCTGCCGGAGGAGTAAAGCTAGCATCATCCGGTGTGTCCAGATAGACATTAGGAGTTTTAACTAGAGTGTTCTTCTGGTGCTGTATGCTATTTTCAGTTTTCAACCACCTGGCTGGCCCCACAATACCTCTGGCAACCAAAGTTCCCCTGTCTCCGGTTTTCACCACCTGTTCCTTCCACACCGGGTGAAAGTCGCTTTCCTGTGTGGCTAAAAACCGAGTACCCATCTGGACGCCTTCAGCTCCAAGAGCCAGCGCTGCCGCCAGTGTTCTTCCATCGCAGAATCCACCGGCACCAACAACGGGAATACCAGACCCTGCCATCGCATCCACAACCGATGGCAACAAAACCATAGAATGGACCGGTTCCCATGCAATATGAAATCCACCTTCATGGCCGGAAGCAACGATAAGGTCCACACCGGCCTTTTTGCATCGTAATGCACCTTTGACAGAAGGAACTACATGAAACCAGGTAAATCCCGCCCCTTTGATTTTCTCCTTCCATGGTACCGGATCTCCCGCAGATGTAAAAATGACCTTGAAATAATTCTTCATATCGGGATTTTCTTTAAGAACTTTAATCGCTGTATCGATAACAACGGTTGACCGATCCAGCAACTCTGCGGATACCATTACATTAATACCAAAAATACCACCTTTCTCCCTGGTCAAACGATAAGTACGCTTTAGCACCGTTTCCAGAACCGCTGGAATATTATCATCCATGGATGCTTCACCGCTTTTAACAAAAGCCTCATAAACAAGGGGTTGAATCTCCCGGTTAAAAAGTCCACTGGTGGATAAAAGGCCTAACACACCCGCATTAGCTGATGCTACACAGAGATTGTTATTGCTGAAAGGCCCCATACCTGCCTGGATAATAGGATACTTGATTCCCAGCATTTCGGTTAGTTTTGTTTTGATCATGATACACTTCCTTCCTTTTTTATAATTTTTACTCCAACAATTTGGAATCAATTTTATTGAATATTTATATAATAACAGATTCGGGAATATAGCGAAACTGCGATAAATTGGAAAGTGCGGGAAAGGGAGTAACCATTAACAGAGGGTGATTTGAACTCTATGTATGAATTTGAGGCAGTGTGAAAATGTGGTGGAGATGGAGGGTGGAAAGGCAGGATTTCCGAGCTTTCATTTATTTTGCCATTCTAACGGCACTATCTTCGAGTTTGAGACCGGTTCAACAACATCAGGCAGGTCATAAGTATTAATATTTCGATGAAAAGGATAATGCCAACTTGCTGTAAAACAACAGCAGGTAATATCTCAGGACTTCCCTTCTTTGGTGTTTGTACGCAAGGGGATTTCCATATCCTGACTGGATTCTGTAAATTTCCTAACCTAGAACTCCATATCATGTACATCAGGAGAAATGGTAAGAGTCGCTTCAGTTACGGCTATCACTTCCTCAGGAGTCCATCCAGGAGCTACTTCCGTAAGCATCAGTCCGTGGGAAGTATTTTTTATCACCGCAATATCTGTGATAATAAGGTCGACACCTTTCACCGCAGTCACCGGCATCGTCAGTTTGCGGACAATTTTAGGCTTACCAGCCCTGGTACAGTGGGTCATTAAGATGATGAGACGTTTCGCTCCCCATGTAAGGTCCATAGAACCGCCGATTTTCCATGCTGTCTCATCCTGACTCAGGGAATGGATTGCCGCATCACCCTTCTCAGAGACCTGTAATCCACCCAGGATACTGATAAGACGGCCGCTCCTTATCATAGTGAACGAAGTCATTAAATCGAAATATGACATCCCGGGCACATACTTAAGATATCTTATCCCCGTATCCGCTACATCCCAATCTACCTGGTCGATATGCTTTTCAATTGTTTCATCATCAAACAAGGGGCCATAACCCAGTACCCCATTCTCACTCTGGACAGTTACACCTTCTTTAATATAGGAGGCGCAATCCAGCGGTATGCCAAGCCCCAGGTTGCAATAGTCACCGGGAACCAGTTCTTTGGCAGCTCTCATTGCCATTAGTTCCTCTGTAAGTCTGTCTTTCATGGCATGACTCCTTTTGCGGCTTCCAATTCCCTGCGATGTTTTATGCTTAGTAACATATGCCGGGTTCTCTTTGTTCTGGTTATATCATCATCTGGAACCCGGACAATCTTATCCACGAAAATCCCGGGAGTGACTATAGCATCCGGATTTAATTCTCCCGGTTCTACTATCTCAAGAACCTCCGCTACCGTATATTTTGATGCCATTGCAATGATGGGATTCGTTGTGCGGGAAGTGCCGTGATACACCAGGTTCCCGAGTCTATCCGCCTTGGCTGCATGAATGAAACCTACATCCGGAATAACAGGTTCCACAAAAATATATTCCACCCCGTTTATTGTGCGTTTTTCCTTCCCCTTCTCAAGATTCGTGCCGGGTCCTACCGGACTGTAAACCCCGCCGAGACGCATGGCACCGGCAACAAGCCGCTCAACAAACATACCGTAGGACATATTTTCGAATTCAAGTGTGCCCTCTTTCACGCGTCTGGTGATTTCTTTTGAAGCAGAGACGAGGTCGCTTTGCGCGTTACTGAAAGCCGAGATGATTTTTTTGACCTTGGGAAGCAAGAATGCTGCATCCAGCAATCCCTGTGCCATTAATGCATCTGGTCTTAAAACATAGTTGTGGACATAAAGCGTCAGGTCTTTCGCCTCATGATTCTTTAGCGCCTGCAATAAATAGTATGATCCGCCGGCACTCCAGAGATTCATGGCTATTAGAGAGCCGTCTTTGACTCCTGCTAATGCCTCAGTCACAGTCGAAACTTTATCTACCATTAATCAACCCCCTAAAGTGTTCGGATATAGTTTAGTGTTATCCTGCGAACCTGTCAATTGAACGCATTGACTCATAATTAAAGTTACCGAAAAGGAAGTCGTTGACTCAAAATAAGTGTTACCGAAGACCAAGATGATAGGAGGTCAGGTGACACGAAACAGCATCAAAGAATATGCAGAAGCGGTCAAGGAGCGTTACAAGAAAGCGACGAAGCCTGAAAAAGGCAGGATTCTGGATGAATTTACCCAAGCTACTGGGTTACACAGGAAAGCCGCGATCCGGTTACTTAACCGCCGTAACACAAAAGCGAAGAAAAGATGTGGACGTCCACGACGGTACGATGTACGCATCGTGGAAGCGTTGAAAATGGTTTGGGAAGCCTCAGACCGTCTCTGCTCGAAACGGCTCCATCCGTTTCTACCTGAATTCATAAAGGTATTGCGTAGATGTGGAGAAAGTAAAATGACGGCTGAAATTGAAGCGGAACTCTGTCGTATGAGTCCGGCGACGATTGACCGCTTACTTCATCCCTGGAAGCAGAAAGGCGGACGGCATTCATTTTCAACCACCAGACCGGGGAGTTTACTCAGGAGTGCAATACCTATCCGTACTTTTACTGACTGGCAGGAGAACCGTCCGGGATTTGTCGAGGTTGACCTGGTGGCACACTGTGGAGAAAGTCTGGATGGTTTTTATCTGAATACATTGATGGCAGTCGATGTGGCTACCGGCTGGTCCGAGTTTATTGGAGTATGGGGGAAAGGACAGCAAAGAGTGAGAGCGGCAATTTACCAAATGCGCGAAAAGCTGCCATTTCCATTACTGGGCTTAGATTCGGATAATGGCAGCGAATTTATCAATCATGACCTTGCCTGCTGGTGTCATCAAGAAGGTATTACTTTCACCAGGTCACGTCCTTACAAGAAAAACGATAATTGTTACGTGGAACAGAAGAACGGGAATATTGTACGCCGTGTAATAGGTAGAGATCGTTACAGCTCAAAACCGGCTTACGAAACCCTCAACCGAGTCTATTATCTACTCCGCTTATATATGAACTTCTTCCAGCCGGCGATGAAGCTCGTGTCCAAGACTCGACATGGCGCCAAAGCCTACCGGATATACGATACCGCTCAAACACCTTACCTGCGCGTGTTGAAATCTGAGGTGATAAGTGAAGCAAGTAAAACACAAATTAACTCAACCTACGCCCATCTAAACCCAGTAAGCCTGTTAAAACAAATCAATGAGAATGTCGAGCATTTGTGGCAACTAAGAGACCGTCATCCGGGTGAGAAAAACATGAGTAAGGAGGATTTACGGTAACAGTATTTATGAGGCAATAATTATTCCTTCGGTAACAGTTACTTTTGACGCAATACG
>JAQTPO010000108.1 GCA_028712845.1 Dehalococcoidales bacterium
CGTAATAACTAGCCATTTCTGTATCCCACGTACATTTTGTTACCACTCTGGGTGTGGTGAATGGTCTCCCAGCCTACTGAGTAGTGATGGAGATTCTTCGGGTACTGCGTAACCTCAGAAAGACAGAGAGAGGGAGTGATGATTAAGGCTTTTTTTGGTTTAACTGTCATGTTTTTCCTTTGTTATGTTTATCTGGATTCCAGCCTGCGCTGGAACGACACTTTCCCACGTTGTCGTTGAGAGCCATCCCGATAAAATCGGGAGGCGCGGCAACCTAAAGCTATTCGTACAAATCATGCCACTCGCTATTCATGCTATTTATCAGGTCTATTTTATTTTGTCTTGAACCTGCCTTTATCTGCTTTTCCCTCAAAATTGCAGATTCAGCGTTATCACAAATTTCGTAGTACATTAATATGTCAATGCGATATTTCTTTGTGAAACTCTCTACAAATTTTTCCTTATGCTCCCAGACTCTCTTTTTCAGGTCATTGGTGACACCTGTATAGAGTGCCGTATGTTTGGCATTGGTCATAATGTAAACATAGTACTGTTTATCCATTCCGTACCGCTTTAGATTGCTTCGTCCTTGTACTCCTCGCAACGACAGTAGTGGTTTCTCCTTTTATCATTTCTAAAAACCTGTCGAACAGATACCGGTTATCCATTGGACCGGGGGAGTCTTCCGAGTGATACTGGATGGCGAAGATGGGTAGTTCTTTATGCCGCAAGCCTTCTACCGTGCCGTCGTTCAGATTAATGTGGGTGACTTCAAGCCCATCTTTCAGTGTATCCGGGTCTAAAGCATAACCGTGATTCTGCGCCGTAATGTGCACGCGACCGGTGGCGAATTCTTTGACCGGATGGTTGCCGCCCCGGTGTCCGAACTTGAGCTTAAAGGTTTTTGCGCCGAAAGCCCGCCCGATTAGCTGGTTCCCCAGGCAGATTCCCATAATCGGTTTTTTGCCGACCAGTCCCTGCACTGTTTTTACGGCGTAGTCCAGCAGTTCAGGGTCGCCGGGACCGGGTGAAAGCAGAATGCCATCTGGATTCAGTTTCAGTATTTCTTCCGGTGTCGATGTGCAGGGCATAACTGTAACTCTGCATCCTCTTTCTTTCAAAAGCCGCAGGATGTTGTATTTTAAGCCGCAGTCATAGACTACGATGTTATAGCTAACATCCGATTTTTCTTTATCCCACTCGTAAGATTTCTTTGTGCTGACCTTCCGCACGAAATCGATTGAGCCGTAATCGGGCTGTTTCTTTAATTCTGCCAGCGCCTGCTCCGGAGTCATATTCGAGGTGATGACGCCCATCATCACTCCTGCCGAGCGTAATTTGCGGGTGATGGCGCGGGTATCCAGTCCTGAAATGCCGGGAATGTCGCCGTCAGCCAGATACTGATGAATTGTCTTGCCACTGAGGTAGTGACTTGGTTCCAGACACGCCTCTCTGACAACAAAGCCCCTGACCTGAATCCTGCTCGATTCGGTGTCCTGTTCATTGATGCCGTAATTGCCGATGAGCGGGTAAGTCGGCATGACAATCTGCCCGGCATATGAAGGGTCGGTAAGCATTTCCTGATAGCCATTCATACTGGTATTGAAAACCACCTCACCGAAGGTATCGGATTCTGCCCCGAAAGAAAATCCCTCGTATATCGAACCATCTGCCAGAACCAGGCGTGCATGTTTATTCATTATGACCTCAATCCTATCTTCACCGAATCATCTTTATAAACCAGGTTGCCCTGATAAATTGTCGCTATTACCTTGCCTTTCAATGTTGCGCCGTTAAGCGGCGTGTTTTTACCCATAGAAGCGAATTTATTGACATCGACCGTCCACTCTTTGTCAGGGTCAAAGATGGTAATATCCGCCAGTGTGTCTAATGCCAGACTGCCAAACGGTTTTCCCAGTATCTTGGCGGGTTTAGTGGTCATACAGGCAATCAACTCGTTCAGTTCAAGTCGACCGGAATGTACTAGAGACATAAGACTGCCCAACGCCGTCTCAAAGCCGCTGATACCGGCAGGAGCATTTTCAAAATTATTCTGCTTCTCTGCCATCGTATGCGGTGCGTGGTCGGTGGCGATAATATCAATCACACTTTCTTTTAGTCCCTGAATCAGTGCCGAACAATCATTTTCCGTCCGCAGGGGCGGGTTTAGCTTGGCGAGCGCTCCGTGTTTTTGTACCATTTCTTTTGTCAGAGTCAGGTGATGAGCGGTTACTTCGGCGGTCACTCTGACGCCTTTCTCTTTTGCCTTTCTAATCATATCTACTGAACCCGCGGTGCTGACGTGAGCAATATGTACCCAGCTTTTGGTTTTTCCTGCCATTTCCAAATCACGGGCAACGATTTTCTTCTCGCCTTCCGGCGGTCCGCCGATAGGGTCTTCACAGTGGTCGATGATGGGCAGATTAAACACCTTGCTGATTTCCAGAGCTTCCTGCATCAGTTCCGCTGTTTTCACCGGGTCGCCGTCATCACTGAAACCGACCACTCCGGCTTTAACTAATGATTCCATATAAACCAGAGCGTTGCCCTTTCTACCTCTTGTCACGCACCCGATAGGGAAAACACGTATGAGACTTTCTCTGTCTGCTTTATCATTTACCCGCTGAATAAGTTCGGCGTTATCCAGAGGCGGCCGAGTATTGGGCATATAACAAACGGTAGTGAATCCGCCTTTTGCCGCTGCCCGTGTGCCGGTGGCAATGGTTTCTTTCATTTCAAATCCAGGTTCTCTGAGATGGCAATGGAAATCGATAAATCCCGGGCAGACCACCAGTCCCTTCGCAGGCAGAATATCATAGTCTTTCTCAGGTGGGAGCTTTCTTCCTTTGCTCAGCCAGACAATTTTATCCTCCCGGATGAGAAGATTTCCTGTCCAGTCAATTTCTTGCCCGGGGTCAATGATTCTGCCGCCTTTGATTAATAACGACTTTATCATTATTTCGCTTCCCCATTTTTCTCAGACGGTTGCGCATAATAACCGGGTTTGAAACCTTGCGCCTCCGCCTCTTTCGCCGAGTCAAAGGCAATCAGATTTTCCGGTTTGATTATTTTTGCCAGGTGACTGTTTGCCCTGTGATACTTTTTACTTTCAATTAACCCCTGATGCCATTCCGTGCTGGCGACATATTTCGGTTCGGTGCCGTGCTCGCAGTAGATGCACCGGAAGGTGAGCGGTTTGAGACTCACAATCTTGAACTCCGGCTTGAGATAATTCTTCTCCGTCTCCTGCCATGTGACACATCTGGGATTAGAGCACTTCACGCCATATCCGCGCCGGTACATCGGATATTCCACCTGCGGCGCAGGTGTTTCTGCAGCAACGAGCGACTCTTTAACTCCAAGCAGTTGAGCAATCAAAGCCATCCGCACCGGCACGCCTCTTGCCGCCTGTTTGAAATACATACTGCGCGGGTCGGCATCCATATCGTAAGCCAGTTCATCGACGCGGGGTAAAGGATGCATTACGAGCGCTTTCCGGAACTCCTTGCCGCTCATTAGCTTCTGGTCAACGATAGGGAACCGCTGGTCAGCTTCTATTTCCTCACTGGTAAAGCGTTCTCTCTGGGGACGGGTAACGTAAAGCGCATCGACACCTGCTTTCATCTCTACCTCAAGGTCAACGCCCGGCATCATTGCCAACTGGTGAGGTTGACCGGGTGTGATATAAGCAGCGTTTACAGGGAAAGCCCCTGTTTGAGCCTGTTTGTGATTCTTATCAAATTTCTCCAGGTCGCCGCCGTATTCCGTTACCAACTTTCGCATAACGTTGTCCGGCACTTCCAGTCCTGGACTGGGACAGAAGAGAATTGTCGCCCCGAACTTGGCAAGAGCGAAGATGAGCGAGTGAATGGTCCTGCCGTACTTGAGGTCGCCCCAGAGGGCAATTTTCAACCCGTGGATATCACCTCTTTCCTTCTTGAGGGTATAGAGGTCGCACAGGGTCTGAGAGGGGTGCTGGTGACCGCCATCGCCAGCATTAATTACCGGGACACCGGCGTAATCAGCCATCAGTTTGGCAGCGCCTTCCCACGGATGGCGGAGCACGATGATATCAGCGTAACTGCTGACAATGCGCGCCATATCGGCAATGCTCTCGCCTTTGGAAAAGGAGGTTGACTTGGGGTCGGAGACGCTGATGACACTACCGCCGAGACGGTGCATCGCCGTTTCGAAGGAGAGGCGCGTGCGGGTGCTCGGCTCGAAAAAGATGGTTGCCATTACTTTGCCGTTGCAGAGTCCGTATTGCTGTGGCATTGCATTGGACATTTCATCAGCCAGCGAGAAGATAGACTCAATTTCACCGTTGGTCAGGTCGTCAATAGTTAACAGGTCTCTATCCTTTAAACTCATGGTTATTACCTCCGGTAGCACTACCATCGGGGAATTTCACCCCTGGTTGGCTAATAATAGCGACTTCGTCACTGCCATCGGTTTCTTTAAGCCTTACGGCGATTTCTTCATCATGGGCGCTGGGCACATTCTTACCGACGTAGTCGGCGCGGATAGGCAGTTCACGATGCCCGCGGTCGATAAGCACTACCAGTTGAATGGATTTTGGCCGTCCCATATCGATGATGGCGTCCATAGCGGCACGGATACTGCGTCCCGTATAAAGAACATCATCAACGACAATGACGGATTTACCAACGATACTGAATGGGATTTCGGTACGGGTTACGGGGTTATGGCTATCGGGATGAGGGAGGTCGTCACGGTAGGGCATAATGTCCAGAGCGCCAACCGGCACTTTTGTCTCTGCGAAGTTCTGGATATTGAGCGCCAAGCGTTTTGCCAGAGGTACGCCGCGAGTGTGCATACCGATAAGGACAACGGTTTCCAAGGATTTACTGCGCTCGATGATTTCATGGGCAATGCGGGCAAGCGTTCGCTTGATATCGTCCCGGGTCATAATGACTTTTTCAGACATAATAAAACCCCTTGCCGTGAGTGGCAAGGGGTTCGTGTATCCGGACTCTTCTCTTTTCCCTTGCCAGCCTCACAGGACTAGCTTAAAGGCACTGGTATCATATTACCATGATAGAAAAAGTAATGCAAGAGAATTTTGGGTTCTGCTTTCAGAAGATGAGTTTTTTTGCGTAGGTTCAACCGATTCAAAGACTTTGACACTTTGACTTTGACTGGATATTTTTTGCAAGTTTTGCTATTATCTTCTTTGGTACGTCAATACAAAGTTACTTGTCTATCCAGATATACCATAATTATACTTATCTACTTACAAGCGAATATCGTAACAAAAGGAGGTCTTATCGAGTATATTAGTTTTGCAAGTCCACCTGAAAATTACACGCCTATGATTATGAAAGGAGATAGAATATGGAGTTTGGTTATACCGAAAAACAAGAAGAACTAAGAAAAGAAATGAGGGAGTTTTTAGAGAAAGAACTGCCCTCGGATTATGCAGAAGCCAATGTCAGGGAAGACGAAGCTATCGAGAAATTCAATGACGAATTCCAGAAAAAAGGTGTCAAGAAAGGTTATCCGGCGGCTGGCTGGCCCAAGAAATATGGCGGTATGGGTCTCGGCGCACTGGACCAGGGTGTTCTTGCGGAAGAGGCAAACAACTGGGGTGTCCGCTGGGGGAAAGTGGCAGAATATTTCCTGCTTGGTCCAACAATTATGGTTATGGGTACAGAAGAGCAGAAAGCGAGATTTTTGCCGCCGATTATCCGTGGTGAATCCGTAGGTTTTCAAGCCTACACCGAGCCGAACGCCGGTTCCGATGAAGCCAATATGGAACTGCGGGGCGTGCAGGATGGCGATTACTGGGTGCTGAACGGGCAGAAGACCTTTATCACCGGTACTGTAAAACCGGACTGGCTCTTCACACTGGTCAGAACGGCAGAGACCCTGCCGAAGCACCGTGGTATTACCCTGTTTATGGTAGAAGCGAATTCTCCCGGTGTTACCTACCGTCCATTAGAGACGATGGCCGGTTCAAGACAGAATGAAATCTTCTATGATAACGTGCGTGTGCCGAAGAATAACGTCATCGGTGAGGTCAACCGTGGTTTTTATGCCGCAATGGCGACCTTCGAATTTGAAAGGGCGGCTGTTGTGGTAGATGCCCGGCGTGGTCTGAGAAAACTGGTAGAGTTTTGCCGTAAAGAGAAGCGCAACGGGAAAGCATTAATTAAAGACCCCGAAGTCAGGAAGTATCTGGCGGCAATGGCAATGCATCAACAGGCGAGACATCTGACCACATGGTATTCAGTCTGGCATTCGGCGAACCGCGCAAAACTAGGACCGTCAAGATATGACTTGAATGCATTCCTGGAGAAAAGCTGGAGACCCGATGGCGCAAACGGCATGATGGATGTGCTGGATATGTACGGACAGCTTGAGCCTACTTCCAAATATGCTAAATATGAAGGTTTGACAGGTCAATGGTGGGAGAATTCCCGGATTCTGCATCCGGCCGGCACACCGGAGATCTTAAAGGTCGTACTGGGCAATCGAGGATTGGGCTTACCGAGGATACCGAGGAAGTTCAATGCGATGATAGCCGCTGAGTTGGGCAAAGAATAGAGCAGTCCGG
>JAQTPO010000109.1 GCA_028712845.1 Dehalococcoidales bacterium
TCAGAACAAAAGGGTGCTAATATACAGGCAACTAAGCTTAAAGGAGAATGAATCATGGATTTTACGCTGACCGAGGAACAAAAGAGATTACAAGCCACCGTCAAAGAATTTGCGGAGAAAAAGCTGGCGCCGATAGCCGATGAGTTAGACCGTAAACAAGAATTCCCCTGGGCAAACTTCAAAGCCGCCGCCGGACTTGGATTAACCGGACTCGGTATTCCGGTTGAATACGGCGGGAGCGGCGGGAGCAAAGTTGACGCCGCCATTGCATTTGAAGAAACCGCCAGGGCGTGCGTATCTACCGCCGGTATAATTAATGCCCATCTGATACTATGCGCCGAACCGATTTATATTTATGGGACTGAAAAACAACGCCGGAAATTTCTCCCGCCACTTGCTAAAGGTGAAAAAGTGGGCGCTTTTGCCATTACAGAAGCAGATGCCGGCAGTGATATCTCCGGGATTAAAACAACTGCCGTGAAAGATGGCGATTCATACATCATAAACGGCGGCAAGGTCTTTATCACCAATGGCGATGTTGCCGGCACACTGGTGATTTTTGCGGGTATCCCTGCTCTTGGAAAGCGCGGCATGACCGCTTTCATTATCGAGGATGGAATGCCCGGATTTATCAAGGGCAAGAAATATGACAAACTAGGCATGCGCGCTTTGACCAACTGCGAACTGGTTTTCGAAAACTGCCGGGTGCCGGTGGATAATCGCCTGGGCGAGGAAGGACAGGGTATGAAAATATGCTTGTCCACTCTCGACCGTGGACGCATTGCCGTTGCCGCTCAAGGCGTAGGGATTGCCAGGGCAGTATTAGAAAAATCAGCCGACTATGCAAAAAAGAGGGTCCAGTTCGGTGCGCCTATCAGCCAAAATCAGGCAATTTCCTGGATGCTGGCAGATATGGCTACTCAACTTGAAGCCGCCAGATTATTAATGTATAAAGCAGCCTCTCTGGCAGACCAGGGACAACCTTTTGGTCCTTACGCCGCCATGGCGAAATTATATGCCACCGAACTCGGCATGAAAGCCTCCACAGAGGGAATACAAATTCACGGCGGTTATGGCTATATGATGGATTCCCCTATGCAGCGCCTCTTCCGCGATGCCAAGCTTACTACTATTTACGAGGGAACATCTGAAGTTCAGCGCATGGTCATCGCCAGGTCTGTACTGCAATAATCCAATCGGAAATAAAGCACTAAGTAATTAAAAAACGAAGGAGCTTAAGCAGATGGCAAAGAGACAATGGGCAATCAATCCTAAGGAAGTGGAACCAGAGTATCAAAAGCTAGCGGCGGGAATGGGTTTCGGCGGTTCGCTTTATTTACCCCGCATAATCAAGAAGGCATTTACACTGGAGCAAGCCAAGGTGGCATGTGAATTTGAAATGCCTACAGCTGAAATAGCCAAATTAACAGGCGTTTCCAAAGAAGAGTTGGAAAAAGACGCTACGAAATATCAGGTAGAAGCCATCGCCAAGAAATTGAACCTGGATAAAAAGACCGTGGAGACGTATGTCCAGTATATGTTTGAAGTGGGATTCGGCTTCCCTACCAAGCGTGGCTGGCGCTGGGCAAGGACATTCGGACAACTGCGTGATTCCATGACAAATCCCAAGTTCGATGAACAGCTCGGCGATGAATTCTTCGACCTGTGGAAAGCGTTCGAAAGACTGGAAGATTACCCGGCAGTCATGAACGCCAGCCTTGTGGAACCGGAACAGCAGCGTTTAAGGATTATGCCTGCACGGAAATCCCTTAAGGGCATCAAGGATATTGTGCCTGAGGATAACATAGAAGAAATCCTTAAAAAGGTAAATATGCTTGGTGTAGCGCTGTGCGCGTGTAAGAGACTGGTCAGGGATAGAGACCCGGAGATACCTGTCGAGGTTTGCATCATTTCCGATAGAATTACCGAACATAATCTCAAGCGCGGTTCCGCCAGGGTTATCAGCCTGGAAGAAGCCCTGGAAATTCATGATAAGGCAAACGAAGCCGGACTGGTTACTCTGCCGCAATCGAATGTAGCGCAGCCCAAGATGGTTTGTCATTGCCACTGGACATGTTGCGGTGTGTTGACGCCCTCATTCATGGTAGGCCGCCCCATTAAGAAATACATCGCTCCGAGTTGTTACCGTCCGGTAGTGAACCCGGAAAAATGTATCGGCTGCCAGACCTGTGTGACGGTTTGTCAATTCGGTGCTATTGAGATGAAGCGGTACCCCAGCACCAGAGCTCAGGAAAAGTTCAAAGCATGGGTCAATCCTGAGAAATGCATGGGTTGCGGTTTGTGTGTTATTAAGTGTAAAGCAGAAGCCCGTGCAATGACGCAGGTGAGGACAGGAGATACTGTCCCGCGGGAAATGCCGGCACTCATCTCCTATACTACAGCGGAAATGCCGCTCAATAGAGGCAAACACCTTGAGACTAATTCTTTGCTAACAAGACCTCTCTACTAGTTTTACATTATAATTACAGTAGAGAACAGCTTAAACTCGATAAAAGGAGATACAACCGTGTTGAAGACAGCCAAAGAGTATATCGATAGCCTGCGCCAGCTCAAATTGAACCTCTACTTGCTCGGCGAGAAAGTGGACAACTGGGTGGATAACCCTATCATCCGCCCATCAATCAATGCCATTGCCATGACCTACAAGGTAGCCCATGAAACCGAAGCCCGGTCATTAGCTGTCGCTGATGCGCTGGTGAAAGGCGAGGAAGTAAATAAATTTAACTCGGTCTTTAGAAGTCCCGATGACCTCGTCAAGAAAATAAAGCTACAAAGGCTCATCGGGCAAAGGACCGCCTGTTGCTTTCAGAGATGCGTGGGTATGGATGCTATCAATGCTGTTTTCAGCACTACATATGAAATCGACCAGAAATGCGGCACCGAGTACCACGCCAGATTTCTTGAGTGGTTAAAAGGCGTCCAGAAGAACGACCTCTGTATCTCAGGCGCTATGACCGATGTGAAAGGACACCGCGGTCTGGCTCCGAGTGAACAACCCGACCCTGATATGTTCGTTCATATCGTCGAGCGGAAAAAGGATGGCATCGTTATCAGGGGCGCTAAAGCCCATCAGACCGGAGTGGTCAACTCGCATTTTATGCTGGTAATGCCCACCCTGCGTATGCGGGAGGCGGACAAAGATTATGCCGTGAGTTGCGCCGTACCCACTGACGCTTCAGGAATTACCTATATTTACGGCAGACAGCCCTGTGATACCCGTAAGCTTGAAAGCGGTGACATCGATGTGGGCAACTACGGCTTCGGCGGGCAGGAGGCTCTGGTCGTCCTGGAGAACGTTTTTGTTCCGTGGGAAAGAGTTTTCATGTGCGGCGAGTTCGATTTCTCCAGTATGCTGGTAGAGCGCTTTGCCACTTATCACCGCCAGAGTTACGGAGGTTGTAAACCAGGCATCGGTGATGTTCTTATCGGTGCTACTTCAGCAATGGCTGAGTATAACGGGGTGCGCAAGGCATCCCACATCAGGGATAAACTCAGCGAAATGGTACACCTTGCAGAAACTTTGCATGGTTGTGGGTTAGCCAGTTCGTATCAGGGTTTCAAAACAGCAGCCGGTAATTATCAGCCCGATACGCTACTTGCAAATGTTTGCAAGTTGAACGTCACCAGATTCCCCTATGAGCTTTGCCGGCTGGCGGAGGACATCGCCGGTGGGCTGCTTGCAACCACACCATCAGAGAAAGATTTCAGACATCCGGTAATCGGGAAATACGTCGAAAAATACTTGAAAGGAGTCCCCGAGGTTCCCACCGAGACGCGTTACCGTATGCTGACACTTATCCACGCAATGACTACCGGACTGGTGGCTCCCAGCTATCGGATAGAATCGATGCACGGTGCAGGCTCGCCACAGGCGCAGAAGGTGATGATTGAACGAGAGGCAAACTTTGAGCAAAAACAAAAGTTAGCCCGCAGTATTGCCGGAATCGACCCGCGGGAGAATATATTATCCTAGCGGGGAAAGAGCGACGGAGAGATATTTCCTGTGGGGAGCAAAATGCTCCCCACATTTTTTAGCGGCGCGTGGATTTGAATATCTACACTCAAACAGATATTATTGAGTTAGTAGAATCATTTAATATGATGGCGGTTTATCACTGAAATAATCTCCCCCTCCGGCTCAACAGTTGCCGTTTTTTATTAGTAGCCTGAATTTAAGGAGAAGCGCAAATGGGTCTATTCCACTGTCCCCTGGGAGCGGCATTCTATGATGACGAACCGTGCATCGATTGTGGAATGTGCTACGCTGACACCAGTGAGGAAATGGTCAAAGCCTCCGAAAAACTCCGGACTTATCTAAAAGCAACCGCAATGAAGAAATCTTCCATCAAGAAGATAACCATCTCCGGGAAAGGCGGAGTGGGTAAGAGTACCGCAACTATTCTATTGACCAATGCTTTTCTGGCAGAAGGTTACAGTGTTCTGGTAGTGGATACCGATGAATCTAATCCGGGACTGTACCGGATGTTCCAATTCGATAAGGAGCCGAGACCGCTCATCAAATTGCTCAGTCGATTCGCTCTGGGTGAGCCGGAGCCGGACACGGAGTGGATAACACGTGAGAAACTGACCATTCAGGACATTCCCGCAGATTATATACTGAGCCGGGGTAATCTCAAATTCCTTATGGTCGGCAAGATTAGCGAACCTTTTCAGGGTTGCGCCTGCTCGATGGCAGATATCACCAGAGACCTGATGGGAAAGCTGGTTCTGGGAGACAAAGAAATCATCATCGTCGATATGGAAGCAGGAGTGGAAAGCTTTGGGCGCGGGGTAGAAAGAAATGCCGATACGGTTCTGATGATAGTAGAGCCGTCCTTCGAATCGATGGCGCTGGCGGAGAAAATCGGTTATATGGCGGAGGGGATGGGAATTAGCCGCGTAAGGGCAATTCTAAATAAAGTGCCGACAGAAACCATCCGCCAAAAAATGGTAGAGGAACTGGTAAAGAAGAACATTAAAATCGCCGGCACCGTCTTTTACGACCCCAAAATCAGTGAAGCCGGCTTCGAAGGGAAAGCGCCGGGTGATTCGAAAGCACAGGAAGAAATCAGGGCAATCGTCAAACAACTACTAAGTGAAGCGTGATATGTCTCCTGTCGGTCGATAAAGACACGAAAATAAAGAAGAGGTGAACATACATGACAATGACAGAGATTGACCCCATCTATAAAGAACTGGCGGCAAAACTGGGTATCCCGAAATCCAAGGTATTGCCCCGGATATTCCAGAGACTGGCTAACATGGAACAGGCAAAAATACTCCTTGCCTTGCCTGCTTCCCCGGAAGAAGTAGCCAAAAAACTCGGCTTAGAGAAAAAGACAGTCGATAACCACATACAGGAATTGTTTGAGAAAGGTGTAATTGTCCCCGGTAAACACGGCTGGAGTATGATTCCGAGGTGGGGAATGCTCCACGACTCTATCGGCGCGGCAAATCCCAAATGGGAAGATGACGAGTTATTTGATCTGGGGCCGGAGATGATGCGGGAGAATTTGGAAGTCGTCGGACAGAGGATAGAGAAGGAAAAAGCCGCCGGTCAGCCATCGAATATACGGACTGTAATGAGAGTCGTACCAAGGTGGAAGTCGATTCAGGGCGTTCCGGGAGTCCTGCCATACGAAGACCCCTTACAGATACTTAAAAACCTGCCTCAGATAATCGTCACGCGGTGCCCCTGCAAGAGAATGGACAGAAACAGAGGATGCAAAGACACGGTTGAGCTGGAATCCTGTATCAATGGGGGAAGAGTCGGGCAATATAACCTCAACCGTGGCGCCGGGCGAAAAATCAGCCTGGAAGAAGCTCTGGACTTGTTAGACCAGTTAGATAAACATACCGTCGTGCATATGGTGGAAATCTCCTCGCGCATGCCGGAAGGACTCTGTAATTGCCATACCTGTTGTTGCGGCATGTTTAAGATAAGCAAAGTTACCAAGTCGATGGTAAACAAGTTATCTTTTGCCAAGAGCCGCTTCGTGGCTGAAGTCGATGTCAGCAAATGCACCGGTTGCAGGACATGTGCTGATAAACGCTGCCCCGTGGGCGCATGTCACATGAAATTCTACCCCGAATACGGAGAAAAACGGGCTTACGTTGATGAAAAAGAATGCATCGGTTGCGGACTGTGTGTACTTACCTGTCCCGCCAAAGCCCGTAAAATGAAAATAGTCAGACCGCCGGAATACATACCGGAGCCAACCAAAACAGGCATTAACGATCTTCTGGCAGATAACGAAGCATAATGGGCTGACAGCGCGTGTTCACTATCGACTTGTAAAATACGTGCTCAGAACGAATATGACCGAAACAACACTACTGAAAGCGCTCACCGAAGCCGGCGTAGGCAGTCGCCGGAAAATGACGGATTCTATCAAAAACGGCAAGGTCAGCGTCAACGGCACAATTGCCGAAAACTTCCGCCAGCCGGTGAATATTGAAACCGACCGAATTTTATTCGACGGACGTCCTATCACATTGAAA
>JAQTPO010000009.1 GCA_028712845.1 Dehalococcoidales bacterium
CGTAAAAGCCTTTGCCGTTTTTACGTCCCAGATGTCCTTAAACCACTAACTTTTTAATCAATTTTGAGGGCACTTTGTTCGGGTCACCCATCTGGTCATAGAATGCTTTCTGTGTAAGATAAATAACATCCAACCCATTAAAATCCATCAAAGCTATCGGTCCGATCGGATGTCCTAAACCGAGTGTCATACTTTTATCAATATCCTCTTTAGTAGCAATACCATTCTCCAATAACTCAAGCGCCGCAAACGATAAAGCTCCAAGAAGATAATTGAAAATAAAGCCCGGTGTATCTTTTGCAACAATAACCTCTTTTCCCAGAGACTTCCCGAATCTTTTCAATATCTCTAGCGTCTCGTCACTGGTGGTATCCGGTCTGACGATCTCCAACAGTTTGCTGGGCGGAACCGGTGAGAGAAAATGTGTGCCGATCACTTTATCAGGTCGTTTGGTTACCTTTGCCAGTTCGGCAATACGGATAGTTGATGTATTGCTTGCTAATATAGTCTTTTCCGAGCAGATTTTATCAAGCTCTTTGAAGGTTTTCTGTTTCAATTTTATATCTTCAGGTACTACCTCAATCACGATGTCACTATCTGCGAGTTCTTTGAGATTAGTCGCACTCTTGATACGGGCAAGGATAGCATTTCCTTCAGAGACAGATAACTTACCTTTTTCCGCGGCATGTTTAATAAAATATTCAATATTGTTCAAGCCTTTTCTCAAAGCAGCTTCATTTATGTCGTAGACAGTTACCTTATATCCGGACTGGGCACAAATCTGAGTAATACCCGAACCCATAAATCCACAACCAATGACTCCAATTTTCTTGATTATCATCACATTACATCCTTACAAACGCTATTCATCTCTATCAGCTTTTACGCCGAAATCTTTGATAAATATCACTTCTGGACATAACAGGGCTGGTAATGAAAACATTACCAACCCTGCTTTCTACACAAACGCACTGTTTTGATTAACAGCAAACCCCAAAAGACTACTTGGCCTTATATTGAGGCGGTCTCTTTTCTGCAAAAGCCTTGGCGCCTTCCTTAAAATCTTCGGAAGTCCTGACTTTGTTAGCCAACTGCTTTTCCAGTGCCAGACCCTCTTCCAGTGTCATACTATAACCGCGAACCATTGATTCTTTAGCGGCTCTGACGCCAATCGGGGCACGAGAAATGATAAGATTGGCAATTTCCTTGGCGGTATCCATCAGTTTCGCTCTGGGTACCACACGGCTCACCAAGCCAACCCGGTAGGCTTCCTGAGCATCAATCATATTGCCGGTTAACAATATTTCTGCCGCTATTGCTCTAGGTATGAAGCGAGGCATGCGGATTGTTCCGCCGGCACCGGGCATAAACCCGATGTTAATTTCCGGTTGACCGAATTTAGCATTATCCGCCGCAATTCTGATATCGCAGGTCATCGCCAGTTCACAACCACCACCCAGGCAATAACCATGTATTGCGGCAATAAAAGGTTTCCAAATATTATCAGCGCGCACCGGTTCTACCGCTGCCGATGGTCCCGGACCGGAAAGGAAACCCTTAATATCCGCACCGGCAGAGAAAGCTCTATCCCCGGCGCCGGTGACAATTGCCACCCAGAGGTCATTATTGTCCCGGAAGTCAGCCATTGCATCATGCAATCCCTTGCTAACCCCAACACTGAGGGAATTCATTGCCTCGGGTCTATTGATGGTTATATAGGCAATTCTACCCTCTTTTACATACTCAACATCAGCCATAATTCCTCCTATATATTTTTATTTGGTCAGAAGCCTGACAGTGCTTGAATTTTAACAAACAATTTCACCCTACGTCAAATATCAAAGAGTGCTAGAATAGGACAGTGTCATCAGATAACACGTCTGAAACAACTTTTATGGGGACATGAATTGAGTCAATTAATCCATAAAAAAACCGTCGTGTGCAAAATATGTAACTCCACCCATATCGTCAAATTTGGCACTTTTGAAGGGATGCAAAGGTATTTCTGTAAGGACTGTCACAGGAAATTTGCCGATAATGATGCCTTACCTAAAATGAAAACACCTATCTGGATAATATCATTAGCCTTGACTTGTTACTATGAAGGAATGACACTCAGCGCTATACAAACACAAATCAATCAGCAGCATGGCGCCTACTACGCTCAATCCAGCATTTACAACTGGATAGTCCGTTTTTCGAAAGAAGCTGTGGAAAAGGCAAAATCCCTTCAGATAAAAACTGGCTCTACGTGGTTTTTATTTTACACACTCCGCAAGAAAGGAAATCAACAAACCTGGTTCATGGATATCTTTGACACTGAAAGTAAATTCCTGTTAGCTTCGCATCTTACAGATACAATAACAAGGTGGGAAATAATCAGCCTTATTGAAAAAGGACGCATCCTAGCCGGTAAAACGCCTAATCAAAAAGTAACTATCCTCCTATCCCCTAACATAAACGCTATGGAGACTATTGGAAAGATAAGGAACTCAGAAACCATAGGAAATAATATCTTCAAAAGAAATGAGGATGAAGATGAGAAACAGTATCGTGAATTACTAAAGAAACGTGGAAATGTCATCCGCGGCTTTAAAAACATGGATACCACGCAAATACTCACCAGTACATGGCTGATACATTACAACTTCCTTACGGTAAAAAGTGCGGGACGAACACCACTACAAAAAACAGGCAAAGCGCTGTTCAAGAGCTGGATTGATATCGTTAGTCGAGCGCAATCAGCAAATAATTTCACCGGGCGTTCATAATCAACCAAGATTGAAACGACCACGCACGACACAACGCTTGACAATACACAGGGTTGATGTTAGAATTGCTCACTAATGGTTGCTATTGTAATCGGTTTGTAAAGGCATTACAATGAAGGAGGTAAAACTCAGGGCACATTCAGACTTCAGCATCATGTTATTCTAAAGTATGCCCGATGCTGACTGAGAAATCCCGGAGTTTGCTCTAAGAAATGACGACGGTAGTTAAAGACGAAAAAGTCCTCGAAATCAAAGACCTACGGACCTATTTCTACACCGGAGAAGGTGAGCTCAGAGCAGTTGACGGATTCAGTTATTACGTCAAAAAGGGAGAAAGTGTAGGGCTGGTAGGAGAGAGTGCCTGCGGTAAAAGCGTAAGTGCTATGTCCATCTTACGTCTCATACCTTACCCGCCGGGCATAATCGTCGGTGGAGAAATCTTTTTCCAGGGGCAAGACCTGCTGAAAGCCACAGAGGAAGAGATGCGCCACATCCGTGGCAATAAAATTGCCATGGTTTTCCAGGAGCCCACCACATCACTTAATCCGGTGCTCACGGTTAAACGTCAGATATCAGAAGCTCTGGAACTTCACCGTGGTATGGACAAGAATGAATCTTTTCAGGAAACCGTCAGACTATTAAAACTTGTCGGTATTCCTGACCCCGAGAAAAGAGCTAATGACTACCCGTTCCAGTTTAGCGGTGGTATGCAGCAGAGAATTATGATTGCTATGGCACTAAGCTGTAACCCGGCACTTCTTATCTGCGATGAGCCTACGACCTCGCTGGATGTGACCGTACAGGCGCAGTTACTGGAAATCATCGATGACCTGAGAGCTCGGTTCGGCACATCGGTTATTACCATTACCCATAACCTTGGCATCGTCGCTCGCTATGTTGACCGTGTCAATGTAATGTACGCTGGCAAGATGGTGGAAACAGCCCCGACTGAGGAACTCTACGAAAATCCTCGTCATCCATACACAATAGGTTTATTAGCATCAGTCCCCCGTTTGGACATTGCTAAGAAGAAATCACTGAGAATTATTAAGGGCTTGCCACCAAATCTGGCGCATTTACCTGGCGGTTGCTCTTTCCGTCCACGCTGTGACTATGCTATGCCCCGATGTGCGGAGGAGTTTCCACCACTGGAAAAGGTCGGTGAAAATCATTATCGCGCCTGCTTTGCTGAAATCAGCAAACTAAAGAAACAGTAAAACAAGTGAGGGTTTTCGTATAATGAAAGACAATACTCATCTAATTGAAGTTGAAAACCTGTTTATGTACTTCCCTGTGACAGCCGGCGTTTTTCAAAAGAGAGTCGCTGATGTCAAAGCCGTTGACAACGTGTCCTTCTATATCAAGAAGGGAGAAACTCTTGGTCTGGTGGGAGAAAGCGGTTGTGGCAAGACGACTACCGGACGTTGTATTCTCCAGTTGTACGATGGCTTGAAGGGCAAAGTCTCTTTCGAAGGTGTTGACCTCACCAAGCTCAAGAAAGAACAGATGCGCAGGATGCGCCGTAACATGCAGTTGGTATTTCAGGACCCTTATGCATCTCTGGATCCACGTATGACAGCGGGTGATATCATTGGCGAACCCATCAAAGTGCACAACCTGGCAAAAGGCAAAGAATATAAAGATCAGGTAGAAGAACTCTTCCGCATGGTTGAACTCGAACCTTATATGACAAACCGTTATCCGCATGAGTTCAGCGGCGGACAACGTCAGCGTATCGGTATTGCCCGCGCACTGGCGGTAAGACCAAAATTCGTGGTCTGCGACGAGCCGGTATCCGCCTTGGATGTATCAATTCAAGCGCAGATTATCATTTTATTGGAAAAACTTCGCGAGGAAATGGGCCTTACTTACCTCTTCATTGCTCATGACCTCTCCGTAGTCCGAAACATCAGCGACCGTGTGGCAGTAATGTATCTGGGGAAGATTGTTGAGATTACATATAGCGATGAGGTTTATGCCAACCCGCTGCATCCTTATACTATTGCGCTATTGTCTGCTGTTCCTATCCCCGACCCGAAGGTTGACCGCACACGTAAACGTATTATTCTGAAGGGTGATGTTCCCAGCCCTATCAATCCGCCAAAAGGTTGTCGTTTTAATCCACGTTGTCAGATGGCTATTGACATCTGCAGAGAAAAGGAGCCTGAGCTAAAGCTGGTGGGTGAGGAGCACTGGGTTTCATGTCACCTGGTAAAAGGCTATACTAGCCCCAATCCTCCGGCAGCAAATCAGTAAAGGAACAGGCATAACTAAACTTGCCTCAGACCAACTCTGACAAAAAGTGCAGCAGTCTGTCTGTTTTTGTTAAATTTTCCGTTTTAATGTATTATTGAGTAAAAGAGATTGAGAAGAGAGAATATGCCAAAATCCAAAAAACCTGTTTCGGGTAAAGAACCAATCAACAGAGTGCCGGAAACCAAAGAGGCAAAACAACGGAGAAATAAAACCAATACTATCATCACCGCCGCTGCAATTTTAGCAGTCATTGTTGCTGTAATCATTGTCAGTTGGTACTTGATTTACAAAGCTCCGCTCCAGAAAGCCATCATCAAAGTCAATGACGAGAATGTCAAAATCGAGTATTTTCTGAAGAGATGCCTCATGAGTGCGTCTCCCTCTGATACTCAAGGCATGCTACAAACTATTATATACGAGCTTCTGATTAAACAAGGTGCGCCACAGTACGGTATTACAGTCACTGAAGCGGACATTGACCAGGCGTTAAGAGATGAAGCCAATTCATTGTCAACTAGCGACAGCACGGATGAAACAAACACCACATCAACCACAGAACCTACTACCACTACGCCCACCGTTACCTTGAGTGATGCCGAGTTTAACGAATGGTACCGACAGCAACTCAATCAAAGCCAGCTTTCCGAGAAAGAATTTAGAGAATTGGTAAAAATAAACATAATGAGTCAACGCCTACAGGCATACCTCGCAGATAGAGTACCCACCACGGCGGAACAGGTTCACCTCTATGATATTCTTGCTCTAGACTACAATACGGCAGCAGATGTGCAGAAAAGAATTGAAGAGGGTGAAGATTTCATGACACTCGCAAGCGAAGTCTCTCTAGATAGTAGCACCAGCGAAAAAGGCGGGGATATGGGTTGGATTCCAATTCATGTCCTTGATGAGAGTCTCGAATACACCGTATCCAATCTGGATATCGGGGTTGTCAGTGAGCCGGTGCAAACCAGTGCATTACAGCAACAAGCTCAATCTTCAGGAGAAGACCAACCTTACCTCTTGCTAATGATCACTGAGAAAGCAGTGGCAAGAGAAGTTGATCCTCAATATATGGATGCTCTGAAAAACCGTGCTATGACAGATTGGATGAATGCACAAATGAGCTCTCAGAAGATAGCCCTGTTTGGCAAAGGCTCCACCGGCGGCTATGATTCTGAGACGGATGCATGGATACAATACCAGATTGAGAAACTGAAGAAATCCCGCGGTATCGCAGAAACTACCGCAACTAATTAAAAGGCGAGCTAACAGATAGAATACAAAATACCGAATATGAAATAAAAGGAAGACTAATTGATAAAAGTCCGTAACCTAACCAAATACTATGGTGAACGTTTAGCGGTAGATAATGTCAGTTTCGATATCGGCAAAGGAGAAATAGTCGGGCTTCTGGGACCTAATGCCGCCGGTAAGACCACCACAATGCGCATTCTTACCGGTTTCCTGATGCCGACTAAAGGTGATGCGTGGATAGCCGGTTGCAATATGGTGAACGATTCGCTCGAAGGGCGTAAACACATCGGTTATATGCCGGAATCAGTTCCTCTCTATACCGATATGACCGTCCGTGATTACCTTAGTTTTTTTGGTCGGCTTAGGGGATTGGACGCAAACCGTATTAATAAACGGATTAGTGAGGTGGTCAGTCTCTGCCACCTTGAAGAATACATCGATACTATCATCGGTAAATTATCGAGAGGCTTCAGACAGAGAGTGGGATTAGCCCAATCCATTATTCACGAACCGGAAGTATTGATTTTGGACGAACCTACTGTTGGTATCGATCCTATCCAGGTCTCTCAAACGAGAACCCTTATCAAGGAACTTGGCAAAGAGCATACGATATTACTTTCCACTCATATTCTTCCGGAAGTCAGTATGACTTGCAGTCGGGTGATTATTATCCATAATGGTAAAATAATTGCCGAAGACAGTATTGAAAACCTGTCTGCTATCGTTAAAGGCGCCAGACGATTACGCGTGGAAGTGAAAGGACCACACGACCAGATTGTGAAGCGTCTGCAAAGAATTGATGGAATAAGAAAAGTTTCAAGAGAAGGCGAATACCTCATTGTGGAAAGCCCGATTCAGGTTGACCCCAGAGGACAGATCACAGAAACAATCATTAAGAGCGGATGGACTTTACTTTCCATCGAGGCAGTGGAAATGAGTCTGGAGGACATCTTCCTGCAATTAACGAAAAAGGAGGAGTCCGAAGAATGAAGAACATCAGGATAATTACAGGAAAAGAATTCCGCGGATATTTAAACTCACCGATGGCATATATTATAACCTGTATTTTTTTGCTAATCACCGGTTGGTTTTTTGCCTCATATTTGAAATCCATTGAGTACACTGATACGACACTGAAAGGCTTTCTTGATTATGCGAATATCTTTCTTCTGTTATTTGCTGCCGTAATTACCATGCGCTCACTGGCAGAAGAAAAGAAGCTTGGCACGTGGGAATTATTACTCACATCGCCAGTCAAGGATGCCGAAGTTATCATAGGTAAATTCTTCGGTGGGCTAGGAATTCTGGCATTGATGCTGGTCCTAACGATGTATTACCCCCTGCTACTAATCATTTTCGGCGACCCTGATATGGGGCCAATCTGGACAAGTTACCTGGGTCTTTTGCTATTGGGTAGTTCCGCAATAGCAGTTGGCATTTTTGCTTCATCCTTGACATCTAACCAGATTATTGCCGCTGTGGTTGGCGGAGGAATTTTATTCGCTTTATGGTATGTGGGGATGGCAGCCAGTATCGTTCCAGAAGCCATCGGAGGTGTCCTTAGTTATATTTCCCTGTCTTATCATTTCTCAAGTTTCAGCTACGGCATTATCGATACTAGAAGTATAGTTTATTACTTAAGTATCACGGCATTGTTCCTTTATTCGGCTATAAGGTCGCTGGAAACCAGCAGGTGGAATTAAATGCAAACAACTATTTTTGCTATAATCGGACTAATTTCAATGGTTGTGGGACTGCTCCTATCATTGATTCTTCCGGAAATCAGATTAGTTGCCTGGGGTCTGATTGCTTTTGGCATCATACTCGTTGCATCTTCGGCTATTATTAATTTCCGCCGTGTGCGCGGCGCTATTACCAGCCGGCGAGGGAAATTCAGCACTGGCACCACAATTATGGTCTCAATCTTCGCTGGTATCATCATTTTCGCTAATGCCATCAGCGTTGGCGCTTACCACCGCTTCGACTTTACTGCCCTGTCACAATTCACGCTCACTTCCCAAACTAAAGACGTCCTGGCTAAATTAGATATGCCCGTTAAAGTTCTCTGTTTCTTTGTTCCCACTGATGACGAATATGGTACCGGGGCATATGCCTCCTACTTGTTGATGGAATACAAGAACTATACTAATAAATTGCAGATTCAAGTAATTGACCCCGACCAGCATCCGGAGGAAGCTCGTAAATACGGTATTAGCGAGTATCAATCCGTGGTCTTTGAAACGGATTTGGGGGAACGGCTTATCTCACCGTCAGAAATAATCTATCAGGCAGAGCATGCTTTCACCAATGCTATACTTGAAGTCACAGGTATAGAACAGAAGACAGTTTATTTCCTTAGCGGTCATGGAGAAGCCAGCCCTAACGATACCTTGAGCGGTCTGGCTGATGCTCTGCAAACCAATCTCCTGAAAGTGATGACTATTGACCTTCAGTTCACGCCCGCCATACCGGATAACTGCGCCACGCTGATTGTAGCCGGACCCACAAAACCGATGACCGATGCTGAACGACAGATTATCGCCGACTATTTAAAAAGCAATCGGGAAGCGCTTTTTATGACTAATCCAAACTCACCCGATGATATTGCCAAGTTACTGGCTCCCTGGGGTGTTGACATCCAGAGTGGAACGATTATCGACCCCACATCTTATACCACTCCGAATCTGGATAGCCCCACCATCCCGCGAAGCCGAGATTACCTGGGACTGACAACCGTCTATTTCCCCGGAGCTGCGGCTATCGTACCACAAACAGAAGCGCCGACAGGGATGGAAGTGATACCCTTGGTATGGACAACTAAAGATAGCTGGGTGGATAAAGACTTTGACCCGACTATTGCACCCAAATATGACCCTGCGAATGAATCTACAGCAGCGTATGCTATTGGCGCTCTGATTGAACCTACAGTCGAGACGGATGACCAGGGAAATACTACCAAGGTGAATGAAGGACCCTACATTGTGGCATTCGGTGATTCAGATTTTGTCACCAACAACCATTTCTTCAATGGAAATAATAGTGACCTATTTCTGACTTTGGTAAATGCGCTCACCTCAGGCACCGATGTAATGTCAATCGACCGTAAAGTGCTTCTAACCAGACGGCTTATTATTGGTCCGGAAGCGGAGACTTTTATCACTATTTCAAGCATTGCGCTACTGCCTGCAATAGTTTTAATCATCGGAGTTATTATCTGGTGGCGCCGCAGATAACCCCGGCTATTCACTAACAGGAGAAAATTTCTTGAAACTAAAAGGAATTCTAATTCTTGCGGCTGTGCTGGCTGTGTTCGGAACAATTTACTATTTTGTCAGCCGTCCTGTGCCAGAAACACCCACAGAACCTCGTGCCTATGTCTGGGACTTCGAGATGGATAACCTGCAAAAAATTACGATGTCCCTACCCAAAGAGGGCAAGAGCGAATCGTTTGTGAAAAATCCTGAAGATAGAAATTTCTACTTCGATAACGATGGGCCAAAGGTGGATGTCCAGCGCTGGGGTGGCGGTATTCCGTTACTCTTAAGCGGCCCAGGTGCGAGTAGAGTTATCTCATATGATACCACCAACGACAAGTTGACAGAGTACGGTTTTGATACACCGAATCTGATTGCAACACTCACTCTGGATGATGAAAGTATTTATGAAGCTCAAGTTGGTGACAGCAACCCGGACGGCACCACGTATTATGTCAGATTGACTGACAGCCGGGATGTTTACACTGTCGATGCATCATGGTACGAGGTATTAGCCCGTATTGTCACAGAACCGCCGTATGTTGCCGCAACTTTCACAGTGGACCGACCGACAGTTTCAGCGGCTGAAGTAGCCGCCGGCACTCCTGTTATTGTCAGCATTAACGTTCAGAACACCGGTAACCTTTCCGGCAGTTATGATGTTTCCATGAAAATCAATAGTGAGCTCCGTGAAACCAAAACGGTTACACTAAATGGTCAGGAAAGTGCGATAGTAACTTTCACGGTGACTGAAAGTCAGGCTGGTAAGTACATCGTATCCATAAATACCCGTAACGTGACTTTCATAGTAAAGTAATAGCAAGGTACATGGTTTCACAAAGTGCAGTACGTTGGCGTAGATATTGTTGAAATAGCCCGCATCCAGACACTGATTAACCGTTGGGGACAAACCTTCTTGAAGCGGGTTTACACGCCATCCGAATTGAAACTATACCGTAATACATCCTCGCTCGCCGCCCGGTTTGCCGCAAAAGAAGCTGTTTTGAAAGCGCTCGGTGCCTGTGATAATGGTATCAGCTGGCAGGATATTGAAATTCTGGCAGAGCTTAATGGCAAGCCATCGGTAAATCTTATGGGAAAAGCAAAACTTCACGCCGATGAATCTGCCATCCGCAAGCTGAATATCAGTCTTTCCCACTCGAAAGAGTACGCTGTCGCTTTCGTTGTCGGGGAAACAGCTTAGTCTAAAAGTGGTGGGACAGGCGTCCCAGCCTGCTGATCTGCCTGCTTTAGTAGTGTGGAAGATTCTTCGTCCTTCGGCTGAAGGTCTCAGAAAGACAGATTCGTCTAGTCTTTAGAACCCTTCCAGCAGTTCCTCAGTAACCTGCCATCAAGAACGAGTATACGGTCGGCAACATCTCTTAAGGGACGAGAAGTGCTTTCTTTTCCGAAGAGCGCTACCTCTACATTCTGCCCATTGTTCTTGACCGCCTGAATGGCGCCCACGTAATCACTATCGCCGGCGACCAGAATTGCCACATCATAATTCCTTTTGAAACTATGCGTCAGCAAATCCGTGGTTAACATTATGTCAATCCCTTTCTCATAGGGCGGGGTAGAAGGCCAGTTATTATAGACCAGTCGCCCCAGCCGCAATTCTGTATAGGGCACTGCCTGCACACTGGAGAAAAATGCCTGCTGGTGGCGGTAACGTTCCGGTTCCTGCTTCAATCCGACGATGGCATTATAATAATAGATTCTGACCAGGCGCTTCTTATCGACTAATTTCTGACAGAACCTACCGAGGTCAAGGTCAGTCCGGTTGAAAAATGCTTTCAGCGAATGGTAAAGATTACTGCCATCGATAAAAATCATTACCCTGTCATCTCTATCCACCGCATTACCTTCCTTCTGTCTATTTATTACCAACAATTATAGGTAACAGATTCGTCTTTGTTAGATTTTGCATATTCGATATCACGCCTAATCCACTCTATAGTATCCTCATCCAGAGTTAACTCTGAAGCTATACCTACAGCTTTTTCCAACAATTCAACCGACACATCGACAATTCCCGTTCCATAACTATTGAGACTCATGTAAAACTGCATCTCATGGTTGAGAAGTTCCATCAATTTCTCATCGTGCCATAAATCGAACGTTGAGTATTCTGCTTTCCCTTGATTCCGATTCATTCTATATGCGTTAACGCTCATCTAGTAAACCTCATTATTACTTGGTAGTTTTTCCCTCACTAGTGAATTTTATCAGTTTTTCAGAAGAATTGAATTCAACCAGAGTATTCCAGTTTATCTCCCCATCCAACACATATTTTTGACTGAATTCGCTGGTAAACCGGTTCACTATTTGCGAGTATTCTCTTAAGAATTCAGAGTTTCTCTCTTTAGCAGCATGACCAAGAGGCTTGATTATTTTCAAGTACAAGTCATTATCTCCAGAAATAAATGCCCAAAATACTTGTCCGCAATATTTGTAATACTCACCTTTATCCGGTTTAGAATTTCGCCCATAACAACATCCATTGACAGCAATTACATTCAAACGTGAATTACTTGTACGTATGGTCTTTTTTGCTCTTTGGAAATCCTCTCGCATTTTTCGGATTTGACTGCTATTCCCCCAATTAGGGCCTGACTTTATAGCTAGAATGAAACGAATGCCATCTTTATCAAATTCCAAATCTATGTCCTCAGCCGACGATTTCCATGCCCCAAGAGATTTCTTTCCGACGTAAATTGCCAGACCTTCCAGAAAATCACCAAACATTGACTCTTCTTGAGAAGACAAATGTGCATCAAGCAGTGTCTTAACGAGGTCTTGAGCTAGAGTAATGTTCTTTGCCTTAAACAGATAAGGATTCTTTTTCTTTAATATTGAGCTTAATTTTAGGGATTTAAGACTATCCAATCGCGCTTGATGAAAGCCTCCAATATGTTCTTTAACATATATGCTCACACCTTCTGATGAAATAGCTTTCATACTAACCTTTTTCCATGTCCATTATGTTTCTCTTTCCACGCAACAATAGAAGTTTCAGCTAATTGATGATAAGTATTCATTGCTTCTATTCCAACATAGTGTCTATTCAGGTTAAGACAAGCAATAGCGGTTGTCCCTGATCCCATGAAAGGATCTAAAACTATATCTTTTTCTTGCGAGAAAAGTTTAATAAACCACGTAGGAAGTGCAAGTGGAAATGAGGCACTGTGCCCACGATTGGAACATTCCGTAGCGAGATGTAGAACATTAGTTGGATAAGCATATTTTCTATCCATCCAATGCGAAATGTTTTTACCAAACCCACTCCCAACCTTTGATTCATCCCTAATCAAGTCGGTTTCACTTAAGCGTACCAATCGTTTTTGTGTCCAATCACCCATAGGTACCATTACTGCTTCTTGGTACATCTGGAATTTTTTCTGTTTTGTGAAATGCAGGCATCTTTCCCACGCATCACGGAATCTGTTTGGCCATTTCCCTGGGTAGCAATTCTTTTTGTGCCAAACATATTCCTCAGTCCACAACCATCCTTGTTTTTTCATTGCTAAAATAAGTTCAATTACATAAGTCTGTCGCTCTCCATCCTCTGTACGCTCTTTGATATTTAGCACAAACGAACCATCGGGCTTAAGCACTCGTTTTAACTCGACAGCTATAGGTAAAAACCATTCCACATATCTGTCTATGGGAACACCATCATAAGTATTTTTCCTGTTATCTGCATATGGTGGAGATGTAAAAATCAAGTTGACTGATGTATCTGGTAAGGTCTTGAGAACGTTAAGACAATCACCACAAATAATGGAATCAGTTGGTATTATTGGTATTTCAACTACTTCAATTTTAGGCTTTTCTAATGCGCTAACCATATATCCGACCATTTGTTCTAATAATACACGTTTTCGTGTATTCTGTCAAGATGTTTTTTCCTTAGCACTTGGTATATCCGCAGTTGGGGCAGACAAAACAGCCTTCCTGATACGCCAGCAAACCGCCACAGTCCGGGCACTGTCCGGCAATATTTCTGACCAAGCCAAAATCTTCCGTCTTGCTCATCATTTTACCCTGCGGGATTTCTTCTTTCTCGACAGCCTCAATCTCGACGCCCACATGTCTTTCCAGCACACTGGCAATGGCATCGGCACATGAAAGCACGGATTTGCCGCCTTCCCAGGCGATTGACGGACAGCGTATGCCGCGCAATTGCTTGATGACAGTATTGACATCCACCCCCGACCTCAGCGCCAGTGAAATGAGACGGCAGGTGGCTTCAAGTTGGGCAGAGGCGCAACCACCCGCTTTGCCCAGGTTGGAGAATACCTCGCATATTCCTGCATCGTCTGAGTTAACGGTCACATACAAGGAGCCGCAACCGGTATTGACCCTCTCGGTAATTCCGGTAGTCCTCTTGGCGCGCTTTCGCGGTGTAATCTTGGTATCCGGCTTTTTCTCTACCGCCTGACCGATGCTCATCGGCTGTCCTTCGCGACTTCTATCGCGGTAGATGGTAATGCCCTTTAAGCCCTTCTCGTAAGCCAGCATATAGACATTGGCAACGTCATCTTTGCCGGCTTCATGCGAAAAGTTGACTGTTTTTGAAACCGCATTATCGGTGTATTTCTGGAAAATTGACTGCATTTCAACATGCCATTCGGGATTGATTTCATGAGCCGTGACAAATAATTTCTTGTCATCGGTCGGAATGCCGGTAATATCACTCAGGTGCGCGCCGCTACCCAGTTTCTTCATCAGTTCGTCAGTATAGAAACCGCGCTTCCTGGCAACCTCTTCAAAGTAGGGATTGGCCTCCAGCATCTGCGCCCCGTCAAGGATATTGCGCGTGTAAACCAGTGCAAACAGCGGCTCAATGCCGCCTGAACAGCCGGCGATTATCGAGAGTGTGCCAGTGGGCGCAATCGTCGTTCTGGTGGCGTTTCTGACCTTCAAGCCACCCGGAACATCGTATTTACTCCCTTTGAAAGCCGGGAACACGCCCCGCTCCACCGCCAGTTCCACCGAAGCTTTTGTTGCCTCCGCCTGGATAAATCCCATCACATCTTCCACCACTTCCAGCGCCGCTTCCGAATCATAGGGGATACCTAATTGAAGCAGCATATCCGCATAGCCCATCACCCCTAAACCAATCTTCCTGGTCTTCTTGGTCATCTCATCTATCAACGAAAGCGGGAATTTATTGACATCGATGACATTATCCAGAAACCTCACGGCGGTCTTGACCGTCCGCGCCAGTTTGGGATAGTCCATCTGTACTTTATTACCGGTTTTGCTTAACATCCTGCTCAAATTAATGGAGCCGAGATTACAGGACTCATAAGGCAACAATGGTTGTTCCCCGCATGGATTGGTACTCTCAATCTTGCCGAGATGAGGCGTCGGATTATCATTATTAATAAGGTCGATAAAGACGATGCCCGGGTCGCCAGTCTTCCATGCCATTTCCACCATCTTGTCAAAGACTTCCTTGGCATTTAATTGTCCGGCTACTTCCTTGTTGTGAGGGTTAATGAGATTATAATTACTGCCAGTTTTCACGGCTTCCATGAACTCTTTGGTTACAGCCACCGAAATATTAAAATTGGTCAGGACGTTGGGGTCGTTTTTAGCATTGATGAATTTAACGATATCCGGATGGTCAACGCTCAGAATCGCCATATTCGCCCCACGCCGCATCCCACCCTGCTTGATGACATCGGTAGCGGTATCGAAAGCGCGCATAAAGGATACAGGCCCGCTGGCGACGCCACCGGTGGAACCGACCCGGTCACTTTCCGGTCTTAAGCGGGAGAAGGAAAAACCTGTGCCGCCGCCGCTCTTATGAATCAGGGCGGTATATTTCACCGCATCGAAAATAGACTCCATCGAGTCTTCAATCGGCAGGACAAAACAGGCGGAAAGCTGTCCCAGCTCCCTGCCAGCATTCATCAGTGTCGGTGAATTCGGTAAGAAATCCAGATTGGTCATCACGCTGTAAAAATTGTCTTCATACTTCCCGATATCTGCCTTGGCATTGTAAATCAACTCCGCTGCGGCAATTGCCCGCGCCACGCGGCGGAACAACTGTTCCGGCGTCTCTGAAGGCTGTCCGTTCTTATCTTTTCCCAGATACCTTTTTTCAAGAACACGCAGGGCATTCTCGGTCAACTTAATTTCAGAATCCTGTTTATTTTCCATCTTATCTGTCTTTGTATTCTCCATTGGTGAGATATCCTCCCGCGGTTTTTTCGCTTCTTCCGCATCTAAAAATTCTCTGACCAGTGCCAGTATCTCCGATTCATTTGTGGTAACACGCCTTTCCAGACTGTGTGGAACAGGAACAAATCCTTCCATCCCCGGCAACGGCTGAACCAGAATAACCTTATCATGTATTAGTTTCTTTTCGAGTCGCTCAATGACCTGCTGCGTGAGTTTTTCAATGTGTTGTCTGTCGGATATGCCCATCCTTTCAGCAACGGAAAAAGTAGCCTTGGCAATCTGGTTACGGGTGAACTGGCTTAATTGTTGTCCGGGTTTATTTTTGTTACTCATCGCTGTCTCCCCTTGTTCCCCCTCACCGCAACCTCGATATCACTATCGGGTAGCAAGGGTAACTGCGCCGAAGACACCACCGTCTTACTGCTTCCGACCGCCAATCTATCCACTTCCTGTTTCAGTCGGGTAATATCCGCAAAATCACGGTAAACACTGGCGAAACGGATATAGGCAATGTGGTCCAGATTTTTCAGACCGTCCATTACCAAATCCCCGATAACCGTACTCGGTATTTCCTGCTTACCCTGTTTATATAATTCAGCTTCAATATCATCCGCCATCTTATCAATTGCATGCGCCGGTATGGGACGCTTCTCACACGCTTTGCGGATACCGCTCAGCAATTTATTCTTATCAAACAATTCTCTTCTCTTGTCTTTTTTGAAAACAAACATGCCGCTCTTCTGTATACGTTCGTATGTGGTGAAGCGAGTGTCACAACTTAAACACTGGCGCCGTCGGCGAACACCATCATCTACGTCACGCGAATCCAAAACTTTTGAGTCAACGTACCCACAATGAGGACATTTCATAAAAACCCACAGCCTATTTTCAGCAACAATCGATTCTACATTTGGTAGTGGGGATGGTATTAAACCACAATATATTGTGGTCTGTCAAGCATTTAGCAGGCGTGGGTTAAAGATTTATCGACAAATTTTCATCCGGTACTTTAGTCCGGCATCATGAGTTTAACACAATCGAAGGTTTATTCGATAAAAAATTGGGGTGCTATCGGGTAGACCGGTGGTTTGGTCTACCCAATAACACCCAACTAAAGAGTTCCGGCTGTCAGGCTATAGCCCTAGCCTTCTCTCAGTCTCAAAGTATTACCGACTCCATCCGGTATAGGATGGTGACTTGGTTCCTTTCTGTGGTGTGAAAGTCGGGGCAGGTGTGGGCATACGCCGCTGTGCAAACTGAGCACGGCGCAGGAAAGCCGGGATATCTAATTGCTCTTCGCTATCGCTTCTTAGTTCTTTAAGGTAGCCGCTTATCTCAGCTTCATTTACAGTGTTTCCACTCAGAGACGAGGCTTGGAAACCAGTGGCAATCAGTGTTATCTTGACATCTTTGTCCATGCGGCTATCACGAACGACACCAAAGATGATATTAGCATCCGGGTCAACAGCTTGTTTGATAACTTCAGCCGCTTCATTGACTTCAAACAGTGACAGGTTATCACCACCAACGATATCGAACAACACACCTTTGGCACCGGACACGGATACATCCAGTAAGGGACTTGCTAATGCGGCTTTCGCGGCATCTACAGCACGATTCTGACCGCTGCCCTTGCCGATAGACATCCAAGCGGGACCAGCATCCTTCATTATCGCCCTGACATCCGCGAAGTCCAGATTTATCATACCGGGTACGGTGATTACCTGGGCAATTGCCTGTACGCCATGGCATAGCACTTCGTCAGCCAGTCTGAAAGCAGCATCGACGCCGGTTTTCTGGTCGCAAAGAGTAAACAACCTATCGTTCGGGATAATAATTAGAGTATCGACCAAGGGCATCAATGCCTTAAGTCCTTCTTCAGCGGTCTGCATACGATGCGCGCCTTCGAAGGCAAATGGTTTTGTGACAACGGCAATAGTGAGGGCGCCACTCTGCTTAGCTACTTCGGCTACTACCGAGGCAGAACCGGTACCCGTGCCGCCACCCATACCGGCGGTAATGAATACCATTTCAGCGCCATTAACTACTTCTCTAATTTCATCACGGCATTCTTCAGCTGCTTTATGACCTACAGTGTGGTCACCACCAGCACCCAGACCTCTGACCAGCTTCTCACCAAGCTGAATTCTGGTTGGGGCTTCAGTGATTGCCAAGGACTGAGCATCAGTGTTCATAGCAATGAACTCTACGCCATCGACCCCATCTCGGACCATACGGGTTATTGCATTGGAACCACCTCCACCCAAACCAACAACTTTTATCCTAACAGGACTAGCGGAAAAACTTGACCTAGCCATTATATCAATCCTCCTATTTTGATTAATTTAATTTTCATTTATTTTAGCTTTGTGACTGCTTACCGAATAGAGTTCTTATGCGTGACACCAGGTTAAAAATCCCGTTACCAAAGAGATTTGTCTTCACCTTGGTAGCGTTTTTGGGCTTCATCCCCCAGAGTAATAGACCGACAGCAGTTGCGTATGTCGGGTCATTCAGTTGGTCGCTGATACCATAGACATTCAGCGGCGCACCGACCCTCACCGGCATTCTGAGAATATCTCTGCCCAGGGCATCTATGCCCGCCAGGTTGGAGCTTCCACCTGTAAGCACCAGTCCGCCAGGCACCAATGCATCCTGCTCGCCACGCGGTAGTTCCAGAACGATGAGTCTCAAGATTTCTTCCATACGAGCGCGGATAATGTCACACAATCCCTGATAAGAAATATTATGGCCATTTTGAGCAATAGAATCATTGCTGTCCGCTTTTCCTTCGTAAACAGGAAGAGCCGTACCATACTTTTTCTTCATCTCCTCGGCTACATCAAAAGGCAGACCCAGTCCAATGGCAATGTCCCTGGTCATTTGATAACCGGCAACAGGAACGACCGCGGTATGCCAGATACTACCATCTTTGAAGACGGAAATATCGGTCGTGCCACCACCGATGTCAGCCAGTATAGTGCCTACCTGCTTGTCATCCTCGGTCAAGACTGCTTCGCTACTGGCTAACGCCTCGAAGACGAGGTCTTCCACATCCACTCCGACCCCGCGGATGCATTTGACCAGATTTTGGACTGAGGAAACCCCTGTAGTAATGACGTGGGTTTCTGCATCCAGTTTGAAACCATGCATCCCGACAGGATTCTGGACACCATCCTGTCCATCGACGGCATAACTGCGCGGGATAATGTGCAGAAGTCTTTGCTCGGCGTTAAGTTTGACGCTTTGAGCATTCTGCAAAACCCTGCGCAAGTCGTCGGGGCGTACCAGACGGTCGTTGCGTGTCACTGCAACGACGCCCTTGTTATTCTGCCCACTGACGCTGCGTCCGGTGACGCCGATATAGGCAGAATCTATTTTGTAGCCGCTGGATTGCTCCGCTCTCTTCACAGAGTCGCGGATCGTCTCTTTGGCTTCGTTGATGTTGACTACCATTCCCTTGTGCATTCCTTTGGAAGGCACCATCCCCACCCCGGCGATGCGCATCTGGCTGTTATCGCCCACTTCAGCAATGAGAGTGCAAACCTTGGTAGTACCAACATCGATTGCTGAGATTGTTTTCCTTTTTCCCATTATATTTTCCTCCTCGGTGAATTTTGTACATCGTTTTAAGATTATTATTTTTAATTGAGAGAGTACCCTCTCCGTAGCTCTTTGAAACCAATCGTCTCATTGTGTAGTTTCACCGGCGCTTCGCTACTGCCGATTCTTTCCGCAATTCTCATACGCGCGCTACGGCTGCGTGGATTTGCATCGAGTTCTTCTTCGGAAGGAGTGATGACTTTCTTGTTGATAATCCTGAAACTGGCAGTATGGTTGCACTGGCAAACCGGCATACTCGGCGGACAAATGCAGTCTCTGGCTTCTCTCTGCATAAAATGTTTCACGATACGGTCTTCCAGAGAATGATAACTAATCACCACCAACCGCCCGCCGATACCAAGCAGGTCGGTTGTTTTCCTGAGGGTATCCTCCAGATGCTCCAGTTCTTCATTTACAGCAATACGTAACGCCTGGAAAGTCCGGGTGGCAGGATGTATCCTGCCTCTTCTACCGCCGACGGCATCTTCAACAATGGCAGCAAGCTGGAGCGTAGTCTCGATGGGTCTTAACTGTACAATACGGCGGGCTATCTTATAACTGTGTGGCTCTTCGCCGTATTTCCTGATTAACTGCGCTAAATCAGCTTCAGAATAGGAATTTACGATATCAGCCGCGGTGACTTCCTGATTTGGGTTGAAACGCATGTCCAGCGCTGCATCATATTGAAAACTGAAACCACGCGGGTCGTCATAAAGCTGTAATGAAGACAATCCAAGGTCTAACAGAATACCATGGACCGGATAAAAGTCATAACGCTGACAGATAGCATCAATATTTACAAAATTGTCATTTACCAGAAGCACGGAATCGGTGAAATGCGAGAGATTGGTTGCAGCGGCTCTGATTGCTTCCGGGTCGGCATCAATTCCCAGTAATTGCCCGCCGGGCGAGCTGTTCTGCATGATTGCCGTAGCGTGACCGCCACCACCAAGAGTACAATCGACATAGCGTCCCCCTGGTTGGACAGAAAGCGCTGTAAGCACTTCCGCTAACAATACAGGTTTGTGGGCGACCGATAACATTTTCGGCTCCTTAATGTTTTTCCAGGGTTTCTATGATTTGCCAGGCTTGTGCCAGACTATTGGTCTTTTCCTCTTCCCACAATTTTTTATCCCATATCTCAAGATAGGTATTAGCCCCCGTGATTACAACATCATCACCGATATCGGCATACTGTCTGAGAGGAACAGGCAGGGCAATTCTACCCTGACCATCCAGATTTAAGTGGAATGCAGTGGAGAAAATCGCCCGGTTTAATTTCCGCATTTTGCTGGATGCGAGAGCACCAGGATTTAGACTTTCGGATAGTTTTTTCCATTCGCCTGGAGTATAGGCGAAGACACATTTTTCAGGGCCAGGTATAAGGATAATGCCATCCCCCAATTCTCCACGGAACTTCGGAGGGACCGGCACCCTGCCCTTTTCATCCAGCTTATAATCGTATTCGCCCAGAAACATCGTCTGTCCTAAAGAACCACTATTCCCCACTAATTACCAATATCTACCATTTTCGCACATAACATAATATTTGTCAATAGCACAGGCATGAAATTTTTACCATTTTGGGGAGAGAATTTTTTTACTTCTGGACGATGCTGAAAATAGCAGGAAAAATAGATTATCGATATGGGTTTCAATGCCATTCCGTATCAAGCACGGAAATCCAGTATATAGTTTACTCTGGATTCCAGCCGGAGTTTACCCCGTACACCGATACGGGGCCGGGATGACGACCGAACTTGCAACAACCATATGCAAATGATACTTTTTCTCACGCATAATTAATCTTAATCTTTCCCCAATATCCCTATTTGTGCTACAATACTATCTTTAGTGAATGTAAAACTCACATAAATTTGGGACACATCTGGCAATGCAAATCTTCATTCTGACCATTTTCCCGGAGATGTTTGAAGGACCATTTAATTGCGGGCTCTTTCAGAAAGCAATCGATAAGGGCGTGATGAAAGTGGAGCTTTGCAATATCCGTGACTATACCCATGATAAGCACCATACCACAGATGATTACCCGTACGGCGGCGGCGCTGGCATGGTGATGAAACCGGAGCCTATTTTTGAAGCGGTAGAAAAAATCAAAACAGAAATCCCACGGAGCGCGAAGGTACCGGTCATATTACTCACCCCGCAGGGTCGGCTTCTGACTCAAGAAGTCGCTCAAGAACTGGCAAAACACGATTGCTTGATTCTCATCTGCGGTCAATACGAAGGCGTGGATGAAAGAATCCGTGAGCATCTGGTTACCGATGAAATCAGCATCGGCGATTACGTACTCAGTGGCGGTGAATTAGCTGCAATGGTCTTAGTCAATACGGTAGTGCGTCTTCTACCCGGCTTCCTCGGTTCACCGGAGTCACTTCTGTCTGAATCACACACCGATGGATTACTGGAATATCCCCAGTACACCCGTCCCCCGGAGTTTCGCGGCTGGACAGTTCCCGATGTTTTACTTTCAGGAAATCACGCACAAATCGCCCGGTGGCGTGAAGAACAATCGATAATTCGCACTAAGAGGCGCAGACCTGATATGATAAAGAAAGCAAATCTGTGCACTGAAAAGCACAATTGATATAATTAATAAGGATATTTAACCAGGAGTCTATCGAAATGAAAATCACTGAACTAACCGGAGTCAAAGCGAATGCTAACGTTCCCGCCCTCACACCCGGCGATACCGTAAAAGTCGGTATAAAAATAAAAGAAGGCGATAAGGAACGTGTTCAGCCATTTCAGGGTGTGGTCATCCGCATAAGAAACGGCGATGCCGGCGGCAGTTTCACCGTCAGACGTGTTGCCTATGGCGTAGGTATAGAGCGCACTTTCCCCATGGCTTCCCCCCTGCTGGACAAAGTACAGGTCATCCGGCATGGTAAAGTACGCCGCGCCAAGCTTTACTATCTACGTGGACTTAGCGCCAAGAAAGCCCGTATTAAGGAAAAGCGGTTCCCCAAAGAGATGAAAGAAGAGTTGGTAGGAACTCCGGAGCCGGAGCCAATGCCTGAGTCACCAACTGTCGAACAACCTTCTGCCGAACAAAAACAGGCATAGCTGGTACTCATTTATTCTCAATAGAATCTCAAGACTGTCGGAAATCCTGTCTTAGTCCCGATAAAATCGGGACTAAGACAGGAAATTCCATTCTCTGGAGCGCAGGATGAGGTATGCTGAGGTCAGTGTTAATGCACCTGCGGCGCAGCGTCAGACCTTCAGTTATTCTATCCCACCTGAATTGACCGTTAACATCGGACAGGCTGTCTATGTGCCGTTTGGGCAGAAGACCATGCAGGGAATTGTCCTGGAGCTAAGTGATATCCCTGCTTTTGAACCGACACGAGACATTATCGGCACTATTGACCCAAAACCGTTGTTATCCGCACCGCATGTCTTGCTGGCAAAATGGCTGAGTGATTATTACCTCTCACCCCTATTCGATGCGGTGGCGCTGATGTTGCCTCCCGGCTTCGAACGGCGGGTGCTTACCACTATTTCCTTAACCAATCAGCCGTATGATGCATCCTCACTTAACGAGCGTCAGCAAAGTCTTCTGGCGCTATTGAAACAAAAAAACACCGTCAGTCTCAAGGGAATAGAGACACTGCTAGGCAAGAGACAAACCTCAACAACGATCTCACACCTCATCGAACTTGGTCTAATCGAAAGAACCTATGAACTCGAAAGGGTTAAGGTCAAGCCTCAGGAAATACCCTACGTACGTCTGGCAATGGACAAAGAAAAAGCACTGGAAACTGCAGAAAAACTTACCCGAAAAGCTCCTAAACAAGCCTCTCTTCTCAAATTACTATCCGAACAAGTCAGCACTTTATCGCTATCTGAAATGAAGCTAAAGGCAAATTGCGATAAGACTGCGGTCAATGCCCTCATCAGAAAAGGACTGGTTACTATTGAACATATTGAAGTGCGGCGTGAGCCGTTTTCTCAATACGATATTCAACTTTCACAACCATTGAATCTCACCTCCGCGCAGAAAACTGTATTCCGCCCCATTATGTCAAGTCTGCAAGAGGCAAAAAGGACGAGACCGGCAGTTTTCCTCCTGCGTGGTGTTACTGCCAGCGGCAAGACAGAAATATATCTACAGGCGCTGGCGGAAACAGTCAGGCTCGGCAAGCGAGGGATTGCATTAGTGCCAGAAATTTCTCTGACGCCCCAGACCATCGAAAGATTTTCTGTCCGCTTTCCGGGTAGAGTTGCCGTCCTGCACAGCCAGTTATCATTAGGGGAACAGTTCGATGAATGGCAAAAAATCAGAAACGGGGAAGTCGATGTCGTTGTTGGGCCACGCAGCGCCCTTTTTGCGCCACAACCGAATTTAGGGCTTATCATCATCGATGAAGAGCACGAATGGACATACAAACAGCACGAGCAGTCCCCGCGATACCACGCACGCGATGCGGCAATCAAACTTGCTGAACTGACCGGGGCGGTGGTTGTTATGGGTAGCGCCACGCCCTCGGTAGAAACTTACTATCATGCTCAGAGGGGTGATTACCGTCTACTTCAGTTACAGGAAAGGGTTGTACCTGAAGAAAATGCTCCCCTACCCGCAGTGACTGTGGTGGATATGCGTCAGGAATTAAAAACCGGCAACCGCAGTATTTTCAGTCGGATACTGACACAAGCGATGGAAAAAGTCCTGACACACAAGGAGCAAGCGATACTGTTCCTGAACCGGCGCGGTTCTGCCACGACGATTCAATGCCGGAATTGCGGCTTCGTTATCAAGTGCAAACGCTGCGATATTCCATTGACCTATCACCTTGATTCTGATTCGCTGGTATGCCATCGGTGCAATTATAAAGCGAAAACGCCGCAGATTTGTCCCAATTGTTTCAGTCGGCGCATCAGGTATCTGGGCATCGGTACGGAGAAGCTTGAGGAAGATGTGAAATCCGTGTTCCCCCAAGCGAGATTGTTACGCTGGGATAGTGATGTCACGCAAAAGAGACACTCCCACGAAGATATTCTGAACAAATTCCGCGCTTACAAAGCCGATATTCTCATCGGAACGCAGATGGTTGCCAAGGGTCTGGACCTGCCGCTGGTGACACTGGTAGGGGTAATAATTGCCGATACCTCTCTGAATTTGCCCGATTTCCGTTCCGGCGAAAGGACTTTTCAATTGCTCAGTCAGGTAGCGGGTAGAGCCGGGCGCGGGCAAGCAGGGGGACAGGTAGTTATCCAAACCTATAATCCAACTCATTATGCCATTCAAGCCGCCGCCAAACATGATTATAAGTCTTTTTACGAACAGGAAATCAAGTTCAGAAGGCAATTGATGGAGCCGCCATTCAGGCAACTCGCCTCTCTTACCTACAGCCACACTAACGATAACCGTTGTCGTGAAGAAGCCGAAAAAATGGCGAAGCGCCTCCTTGAAGAGCGGGGTATCAGAGGAATCTCCGACCTCAGTCTGATAGGTCCGGCGCCGGCATTTATCCACCGCCTCCGGGGCAGATACAACTGGCAAATCATTGTGCGCGGCTCGGATTTATCTGCTTTTCTTAACAAAATACCATTTCCGCAGGGATGGATGATTGATATTGACCCTGTCGGGCTTTAGGGCTTAGTATAGTAGTTAGAGGAATGTGAATTATTATGGCAATCTTGCCCATACGTACAGTACCCGATCCCGTTTTACGACAGAAAGCCAAACGGGTCAAAACAATAGATAAATCATTGCGCAAACTCATCGGTGATATGCAGGAAACACTGCGCACCGCCCCAGGTGTCGGACTGGCGGCAAACCAGGTCGGGGTAACCTTACGTTTGATTGTACTCAATGTGCCGGAAAACGAGTGTAAAGTTATTATCAACCCTGAAGTAATTCGCCGTATAGGGTCACGTATTGTAAATGAAGGCTGTCTCAGTATTCCCGGTTATGTCGGGGAAATTAAACGCAGTGAACTGGTCAGAGTCAAGGGACAGGATATCAAAGGTAAAGGAATCAAAATAAAAGCTTCAGGACTCTTCGCCGAGGTACTGGAACACGAAATCGACCACCTGAACGGTGTGCTTTACGTTGACCATCTGGAAAGTCAGGATAAACTCCACAAAGTAGAACCACCCGCAGAAACAAGCAGAACAGACTATTGATACCCCAAAAACTCAATAAAAGCACGGCAATATATCAGCTGCCTTTGCTGGAAAGGACAATAGTCTGACTCTTAAGCAAACGTGTCAAGTACAAGACGATCAACCAGACTACTACTGTTCCGGCAAGGTACCAGAGAACGAATACCCATGAATTAATATCAAAAATTCCTGTCATTAAGCCAACCGGTATTCCTATCATCAGTCCGAACCCAATGAGAAAAGATGGGGCGATAGCCACATCCGGATTATTGGCGAGCGAAAACAGGACGATGAACGAAAGTATCCCGAAGAATAGCAACGGATTGATGATCAAGCCATTGACCAGCGCCGCTCCCGGCAGGACGAATGTTTCCCATCCCGGCAAGACGGCGGCAAAGTTCATCACCAGCAATACGATACATGAGGCGATAAGGGAGATAACGTAACCAGGCAGGAAAACAGCAAGCCCTTTTCCTATCCAGAGCTCTCTGGGACACAACGGCGTTGCTAACAGACATTCGATGTTTCCATTGACCTTCTCGCTGATAATCGGAAAACTGGCGAAAGCCCAAATAAACGTTATAAGAATGAATAACGGCAGAAAATAAGCTACCAGTCCGAAAATAAGGTCCAGAATCGGCGTTGCTTCCGGTGCTCCATACCATGACTGCAAACGCAACACGATTGAGAGCGCTACCGCAGCTATGGCAGTGATAACAACTGCGACGGCAACTATGATGCGAAAAGCCGCTGTCGCACGCATTTCGTTCAAATCACGGCGGAAAACCAGAAGCACTCTTTTCACAATATACTCCTATTGAGATAGCATAATTCTCTCGACTGTCAGCTTCGAGCGTATCATAAAAACGATAACGCCGATCACGACGGCGACGCCAAGCAGAATAACCGTAAAGAGCCAGGAACTGGCATTCGGCACGTCCCGTACGGCGAGGTTGATCATTAGTGTTGTCATAACCGGCAAAAATATCTGGAAGATGACATTACCGATCGCCGGTTTTGCCGTCAACCCTACTATATGCACTAGCAGGTTCAGCGCCAGATAGATTAGCGGCACCGCGATGAAGTTGCTGATTACCATATACGGAGTCGCAGCAAATCCGATATACGGGGTTAAGAATACGAAATTAATAACCAGTAACACCGCGAATGTCATCACTTCAGCGAACACCAGTCCGGGAAGGAACACGGCAAGACTTTTTCCGATCCAGATATCGCCGGGAGTGAGCGGAGTGGCTAGCAGCGCCTGGATATTACCCCGAGACTTTTCCCGCGTCAAAGATTGGAAAGCAAAAACATTCGCGTAGACTCCCATACAAAGGAAACTGGTGGTAAATAGCGTCAGTCCGAGATAATTATATATGACTAACCGGTCAGGGATAGATTTGTTCACTTCGGGGATGATGAACTGTGTAACAAACAACACTGCGATTCCGAGAATACAGATAAGAACCGCGCCGGTGGCAACAACGATGACAGAACGTAAGCGGATGTTATTTTTTACGGCAGCGGCTATTACCAGCTTGATATTATTCATGTTTTTCCACCTCTTTCAGGATGGATGAGTAAAGGTCTTCCAGTGAGGCTTCCTGTCTGCCGACCTTTTCTATCTTCACCCCCTGCCCGGAGAGGAACCCGATAATATCGGAAACTTCGGCAGTGCCTTCTCCCGACTCGAAGAACAGTGTCGAGCCGCTGATATCACGAAAACCCAGTTGCGGCTGTTTCTTCAACTGCTCCAAAATGGAGCCGGATATGCCGCCTCTTATATCTATAACGATGGCACTCCGCCCCATTTTCTGCCGAAGGTCTGCCAGTTCGCCATACAGTTTGATTTCACCGCGGTCGATAAGCGCAATACGGTTACATATACGCTGGACCTCATCAAGGTTATGGGAACTGAGAAGCACTGTTTTCTTTTCAACGTGGGCAATATCCAGCAGTATCTTTCGTATTTCTATTTGACCGGTCGGGTCGACACCGGCAGTCGGTTCGTCAAGGATGAGCACTTCCGGGTCATGTACCATAGCGCGTGCCAGCAAAAGCCGCTGCCGCATGCCTTTAGAATAAGTGCCTACTCTGTCACCGGAACGGTCGTCAAGCCTTACCAAACCTAAAACCCTGTCAATACGGGCTTTGGAGTCGGAGACATTATAAATATCGGCATAATATTTCAGATTTTCCGTGGCGGTCATGGTATTGTAAAGACCGTCGGGATCGAGGGCAAACCCTATCTTCATACGGGTACCGGCAAGGCGAATGTCCTGTCCGAGAACATTGAGCTCTCCGGAATCCGCATGGAGCAGACCAAGCAATATCCTGATGGTGGTCGTCTTACCGGCGCCGTTAGGTCCGAGATAACCGAAGATATCGCCGGTATCAACATTGAAGGTAACTCCCTTAAGTATCTCCCGCGTGCCGATTGTTTTCCTGATATTATCGATATGTATTGCAGTGCTCATCTGCTAACCTCCTTGTTAAATGGCTTTCAGCCCCCAATTATTTGTTAGATAGCATCTATTTCATTTCTCTTCGAATCTAAAAACTTCTTCTATATCGCTCTTGAGTGCCCTCGCAATCTTATAAGCGAGCATCAAAGACGGATTGTACCTGTTATGCTCAATATGGCCAATCGTTTCGCGTCGGGCTTCCACCATGTCGGCCAGTTGGTCTTGAGTCAAATTGTATCGCGCTCTCAGTTCCTTGATACGAGACTTTATCATTACTGTTTTCAAGAGCTCCCTCGCTTCTCGTAACAATTTAAAGAGATGATAAAAGTAAGGAGTTGGACAGTAAATATTACGGCAATAGATATCTCCGCTGCTTCCAGCGTCTTAAAGAACGACAAAACGGCAATAGTTAAAAATATGGCTATCATTGAGGCAAGAAAGGCATTCCGTCCCGCCCTGGCTGTATTTAAGACAAGGAGTTCATCACTCTTCTGCTTCCTGTTTGC
>JAQTPO010000110.1 GCA_028712845.1 Dehalococcoidales bacterium
GCACTCTGTGATATAGTTAGCCAGAACTATCTCAAAGGAGGATTATGATGTTAGGCGATGTCATCGAACTATCCATCGTGGTGAAAGACAGGGAAGAGGCGGCAAAACGCTTCGAGAATCTTTTCGGTCTCAAAGTGTACTCCCGGAATGTCTCCAAAGAATACGGTTTCAAAAATGCCATCCTGCCGCTGGGCAAGGGACACATCGAGCTGATGGAACCGACCGACCCGAACAGCGCCGCCGGTAAATTTCTGAAAGAACACGGCGAGGGAGTTTATCTGGTCGGGTTCGATGTTAAGGACATTGAAGGAAGCGCCAAGCAATTAAAAGAAAAAGGCGTCCGGGTCACTTACAACGCAAAATTCCCTGTCGCCTGGGTGCATCCCAGAGATGCGCACGGTGTTTTTGTGGAACTGAGAAAACCCGAGAAGTATGTCTAAGTACGGGAACATAAGAGACAATACGTAACGGTGCATTAGCACTAAAGAAACTAAAAAGCCCTATATCTCTAAATCGGTATAGGGCTTTTCTTGTTAAATGGCACTAATTGAATTCCGGCTAACGAGCATCCTTAGCGGTTTTAAACGCGTCCAGCTCCTCATTGGTGGCTTTACGCAGTCTATCGATTAAAGAAACGAAGGTCTGCAGTTCTTCTTCCGAGAAAGTTTTGGTTAATTTCCCTACCACTTTCAGGGCAATTTTTAAGGCTGCCGCATACTTTTCTTTACCTTCCTCGGTCATCACGGCACGCACTAAACGGCGGTCAGGCAAATCCCTGAGTTTTTTTACCAGTCCGGCCTTTTCCATGCGGTCGAGAATCGTGCTCAGCGTATTGGTATTCCGGTCGAGCCGGCTTGCCAGGTCGGTCGCAGTCGGAGAGTTGGCAATATAATCCATTGCCATCAGAACTGTGAACTGCTGATATGATATGCCTGCATCTCTAAGTAATATATTATCCGCATACTTTGCCATTAAATAACCGGTACGGTGCCACCGGCTCCACAGCTGGTGGCGAATATCTTTGGACATTTTTTTTGAATCACTTTTCATGTTTCTCAACCCCGTTACTCTTCTTACCATCTTATCAGACTAACTACTTATATTGTATGCCATCGGAGTTATTTTTTCAAAATTTATCCGGCTTCATCTGCAAGGAATTTGAGTTTGTGTCGGATGTCCTAGCGTGATGCCAGTTGACAAATGAAATAAAACGTTATAATATTTCATTATTACAATAATCATACAGGATAATTCGTACAAATATGGGTGACAAGTGAACGCATCGCAGTGGATACTACTAATTATTTTACTGATAGTCAGCAGCCTGATAGCAGGCGTAATCGGCGCTTACTTCGAGACGCGGAAGCGCCCGCAAAAGAATGATAAAAACAAAGACGATACGCCTTAGTCCGCCATTTCTCTTTGTATCCGGTGATAATTAGCAAATCTGGCTAATGCCCGGCTCGCGGCAGTCAACGAACTGTAAACGGCAATCCCCTTATTCGGCAATTCCACCTGCAATTTGGCGCGCAGCGCTGCTTCCCACGGGTCGTTGCCAAAAGAGTGGAAAACAATCACCGCCGACTTTCCCGAAGGATGATTTTTCGCGAAGTTACACAGGTAATCTAACAGCTCATTCACGACGTGACGCGCCATATCCAGATGGGGCATAAGAATCATCATATCAATCGAAGGATCGGCGGCGACCAATTTCAACTCACGTTCAAGAACAGAGACATCGCGGAAGATAAGACCTGTATCCAGCGGATTCCTGATACTCGCACCCGCCAGAGAAATGAACTTTTTCAACTCATTCTGGGTTGCCTGACTCAACGGCGGTACTTCCAAGCCTTCCCGGCTGCAGATATCAGCCGCAGAGACACTCGTGCCACCGCCCAGACTCATTACTGCCACTCTATTGCCTTTCGGCGGTTTCAGACAACGAAAAGTCATCGTGGCTTCTGCCATCTCTTCCAGAGAATTGACCTGCACTGCGCCCGTCTGGGCAAAGAATCCCTTCCAGACAGATTCCTGTCCGGCAAGCGAGGCAGTGTGAGAGGCAACGGCTCGCGCTCCGGTAGCGGTAAGCCCTGCTTTCCAGATAACCACCGGTCTGGTCCGGTTGATTCTGGTCACCTGTCGCCGCAGTTTGGCGCCGTCCTTGACCCCTTCCAGATACATCGAAATAAATTTAACTTTCGGGTCGCGCTCCAGATATTCCAGATAGTCCGTGCTATCGAAAATATAGGCATTACCGAAGCTGATGCCTTTATCGAAGTAAATGCCGTAATTGGGTCCGTAATGAGCATACCAGTTGAGATGCCCGCCGCTCTGGGAGAGGAAGACGACATCACCGCTCTGCTTAGGCAACTGGTCGAAGGTGCCGATGCCTGCTTCAGGCACATACAAACCCATACAGTTGGGACCGATAATACGCAAACCGCCGCGCCGGGCAATTTCCCTGACCTGTTTTCCCAGTTCGATGCCTTCAACTTCACCGGTTTCTTCGAATCCGGCGGTGAACATGTGGATATTCTTTGCATCGGCTTTGATGCAGTCCTCGAGTACGGCAGGCGCAAATTTAGCCGGCACCGCCATAATCACCAGATCGATATGCTCCGGTATGGAGGAAACAGTGGGGTACACTTTATAGCCCATAATCTCCGTTGCCTTAGGATTAACCGGATAGATATGCCCTTTGAATTCCAGCTGTTCCAAAACAGTTAAAAAACCGCCCCCGCCACCAGACCATACCTGACCGCGCTTAGCATCCGCTGAGACACCGACGATTGCCACCGCTTTGGGGTGAAAAACCGTTTCCAATTCCGCATTCCAAGCCATTTAACACACTTCCTTTCAATAGATACACTAAAATTCATTCTAACTGTCAGAGGAAATTACTGTCAAACAAAATGTCCTGCTCTTATTTTGTTGAAACATGATATTTAATCGCATTTATTTCATTACACAACGCCCCACCCTTATTGTCCCCACCTGTTATGGCGCCGAGGGGACAATAAGCAGCACTTTCGAGCTGCCATTCTTTATCCCATTCTAATCTGTTGCCATAGAATTTGAGGTCAACTGAATGTAACCATCAGTAAGTGATAACAGCACTCTGAAATGCGGCATATTATTATTTGGGTTTGGGCTATTTCACAATCAAGGTGGCTGTAAGGCTACAATAGGAATATATTTCTACTAGCAACTGATTATTGCCCGCCATGGCAATTGAGATGTGTCGAATATTACAAATGCCAGCAGAAGCCTTTCTGAAGCGGTATCATTATCACAGACCACATATGTGGAAAGGAATGATGCCACCATTATCTAACAAGGAGAGAGACGACCGGATATTAAAGTATAATTAAGCCCGGAGTTGACCTTCACACAGGTTGGGGTTTAATACATCAGTTTCGCTTAGTCAAACCTTTTTGATGCATTCCTTAAATGTATTCCATGACAGTTCGTAATTCATTTCTAAATCGAATTCATAATTGCTTAGAGCCCAAATATTTACTAATCCCTGAACCATTCCAAAGAAGAGTAACGCTGTCCCATCCAAATCAAGATTTTTCCGTAGTTCACCGGATTTTACTCCTTTGCTCAGGAGACTCTTGATACCATCTATATACTCGTCAATAATTTTGGATATTTTCCTGTTAAGTTTCTTATCACCGAGGCTAATAATCTCAGCAATGACCTGGAAAGAGATGCCCTGCCTTTGTTTAATAGCGGATAGATGACTCTGGAGTATATGGTCTAGAATTTCCAGGTAAGAATCACTGCTTGTGCTGTTTGTCTTAATATCTACTAGTAAGTCTTCTTCAATAGTGTCTGCCAATAGAGACAATATGTCCCGTTTGCTATTAAAATGTCTGTATAGAGCGCCTTCAGAGAGACTTACTTCTTTAGCAATGGCTCTAACAGTGACATTTTCACTGCCGCGTTTAATAATTAATCTTTTTGCCGCAGTTACAATCTGGTCTTTTCGGATAGCTGTGGTTCGGTGTCGCTGTACCATCTATCGCTCCTTCAGTCGTAGAACTCATACCGGATACAGATGTTTATTCTACATGACTGCCTCGTTATACCACTTACATAGCAATCTATTCTAGCGCATAATCAACCATAATATAACAATTACGAGAATGATTATTACAAAAAGAATCCCTCCACGTTTGATTTCAGTGTACACGTACTTATAGTCAGACATCGTTTTCGTTGCCGCCGAGCTTTTCTGTGAGGTAATTTTAGTCGGTGGTGTGATGGCTGTGTAGGGTTTCAGGGCTACTTTTCCCTGTGTCTGAATAGAAGGTATGCCTTGTCGCTTTTTACTGTTTTTCCCCTTCCATGATTTTTTGGTCATTCCCTCACTCCATATATTCTAGATACACTAAGTAATGTAAACGAATACTTACATATAAGATACTTCGAGATTCAGATTTTGCCAAAATAATGTTTGACAAAATAAGCCTAGTTAGTATAATGTAAGTAAACGATTACATCCCTGTTAGCATATAATACCACAATTCCTACGTAATATCCCTAAATAATTTCAATGGAGAGCATGGATGTTTAACAGGATTCTGGTATATCTCGATGGTTCTAAATTTGCCGAAGAAATTCTCCCTTACGTTATCGAACAGGCAACGAGTTTCCGTAGCGAGGTTTTCTTATTGAAAGTAAACACTGCTCCTCAGTATCTCCCCGCATATTCAGCAATGCCGGGAATGGTAGCAGGTGGTGCGTCAGCAGGTTGGGCAATAAAATTAGAGGAACTAGAAACCAAGTCATACCTGGAAGAAACAGCACGTAAGTTAAGTAAGATGGGATTGAACGTGATACCGATTGCGCATACGGGACCCATCGTCGATATTGTTTTGAAGATTATCAAAGATAATGCCATTGACCTGATTGCTATGGCTTCCCAGACGTATAAAGGTTGGAAACGTCTCTTCCTGGGGAGTATTACGGAAAACATATTGAGGGAATGCGATATTCCTTTACTGGTAATCAACCCTTATAAAGACCACAAAAATGATAATAGACAAAATGAATAAGAAAAACAGCAACGAAGAAAAATCTATAAAGTCTTGTTCAAAAATGTACACCAAGGACACGGCACTCGTTCTACCAAGAAAAAGGGTGAAAGCGCCCTCGGTAAATAACAATTATTGAGATGACAGCCTATAGACATACTTACAGGCTGTGGCAATTTTGAAAGAAATTTTCATTACAATACACGATGAGTAAATTCAGCGAGGAGGACAAAACCAGTGTTGGAAAGAGTCGCTATCATCTACAATGATCCGGAATTAAGGAACTATAACGCTGTTAATGAGAGTATTGCCCCAGATGATATACTGACTTCAGTAACATCGGTAGGTGGGGCACTTGATAAGCTCGGTTATGAATATACGTGTGTTCCTCTTTGTTCTCCTATGGAATTAATAGAAAAAGAATTAAACAAGATAAATGTGGATATTGTATTCAACTTGTTTGAGGGGTATGATGGCTGTGCAGGAAGTGAAGCAGCAGTAGCTAACATTCTGGAAAGGCTGGGGTTATGCTTCACCGGTGCATCAAGTAAAGCATTACTTCTCTGTGAGGATAAGAGTAAGGCAAAACAAATTCTAGCAGAATGTGCAATTCCTACCCCGGATTGGCAGGTATTGTCTCCAACAACGTGTAATGATTTCAATCTTGAGTTCCCTTGCATCGTAAAACTTTTGGGGGAACATGCCAGTTATGGACTTTCCGAAAAGAGCGTGGTATGGTATTCTAAGATGCTGAGAGAACAAGTTCAATATGTTTGGCAGGCTTATGAGCGCTTATCACTGGTTGAGAAATTTCTACCGGGGAGAGAATTTCGTGTTCTGATCGTCGGGAATGAGTGTCCCACACTATATCCCATGGAAGAAATAATATACACATTGCCTGCTAACAAACCTAGATTACTAACTTACTCGGCTAAATGGATACCTGAACATGAATATTATAATGGCAGCTATGAAAAATGCCCGGTGGAAATTGAGCCGAAACTCCGGCAAATTATTGAAGCGATGGCAATACAGGCATTTGATGCATTGAACTGCAAGGGCTATGCCAGTGTCGATATTAGACAAGATGAGACTGGACAGCTTATGGTCATTGATGTTAACCCTAATACTGATATCTATGCCGGAGGGGGAGTACAGTTACCCCTGGAAGCGGCTGGTATTGACTATGCTGCCTTTATTGATCAAATTTTGAGTTTGGCCAGAAATCATTTTGAAACACGGCAGCCTCTTGAATTATATAATTCCGTGACCGTGGACACTTCTTCCTCTAATCAAAGTTAAGGAATCTCTGAACAAGTTCCCTTTCGGTGAGATATAATTGAGATAACAATCATACGAAGGGGGATTTTAAAATGATGACGGTATCATTTGCCAGTTTAGCATATGAGAACAAGAAGAAAAAAA
>JAQTPO010000111.1 GCA_028712845.1 Dehalococcoidales bacterium
GACAAGGAGCCCAGCCGACAGCAACTGTTGCCAGACTGCTCTCTAAGTTAGGTATCATAGAGAAGTCCAAAACTGTCAAGGAGAAAACATGAAGGACCTAATTGAGTACATTGCCAAGTCCATTGTAAATGCACCGGATGACGTGCAGGTGACTGAAGAACAAGATGAGCAAGGTATCATTCTGAAGTTGAAAGTTGCCGATGAAGACAAAGGCAGAGTAATTGGCAAGCAGGGACGTATCGCTGAAGCTATGCGAACACTTATCAGGGTAAAGGCGGCTAAGAAAGGCACCAAAGCTACCCTGGAAATAGTTTAAGTACTATTGAATTATCAGTTTACAGTAAAGTATCCCCCACTGCTCGTAAGGAAAATCATCTTAATCATTGGTTTCAGTGATGCTATTTCGCTTGGGCAGGAATTATAAAAAACGGTATTAAAAACACTCCCCCTTTGCATAATAAAAAGGGGGAGTGTTTTTATTTCGGGTAATATTTTTGAAAAGCGGACGATTTTTAGAGCTTTCTTCTGTGTTTTCTCTTTTCTGCTACTTTAAGACGGGCTAGAGCACGGCGTAAAGAGGCTTCGGCATTAACGAGATCTGCTTGTTCTGTAGTAGTATGACTTGCCAGACTATCTTCAGCACGTTTCTTTGCCGCCTCAGCGCGGGCAATATCAATTTCGTCCGCTCGCTCGGCGGCATCCGCCAGAATGGTGATATGGTCGGGTTTCACTTCCAGAAAACCGCCGGATACTGCCAGAGAGTATTCTTCAGCGCCTTTTCTGATAAGGATTTCTCCCGGTTTAATCATTGTCATCAGGGGAGCATGATGCGGCAGGATGCCCATTTCACCGTCAACGCCCGGAACGATAACAATGTCTGCGTCTTCGGAGAAGACCAGTCGTTCTGCGGTAACGACATCGATACGGATGCCCATTATGCCTTTGCTCCCATCTTCTCAGCTTCAGCGATGACATCGTCAATAGTGCCCTGCATAAAGAATGCCTGTTCCGGCAGGGAGTCATGTTTACCTTCAAGAATCTCTTTGAAACCGCGTACGGTTTCTTCCCTGGGGACATATCTGCCACTGCGGCCGGTATATGGCTCAGCAACAAACATAGGTTGTGATAAGAATCTCTGTATTTTGCGTGCCCGGGCAACGATGAGTTTGTCATCTTCGCTCAACTCTTCGATACCGAGAATGGCAATAACGTCTTGTAAGTCCTTGTAGCGTTGGAGAACGCGCTGCACCTGAAGAGCGACATTGTAGTGGTCCTGACCGACAATAGCGGGGTCAAGGACGCGGGATGTGGAAGTCAACGGGTCCACGGCAGGGAACAAGCCCTGTTCTGCAATAGAACGCTCCAGAGCGATAACCGCATCAAGGTGGCCGAAACTGGTGACCACGCCGGGGTCGGTGTAGTCATCTGCAGGTACGTAAATAGCCTGGAAGGAAGTAATAGAACCGCGTTTGGTGGAGGTGATACGTTCTTGAAGCTCACCCATCTCGGTGGCGAGGGTCGGCTGATAACCCACGGCAGACGGCATACGTCCTAACAAAGCGGACACTTCCATTCCTGCCAGGGTGTAACGGTAAATATTATCGATGAACAGGAGCACGTCCTGCCCTTCGACATCTCTGAAGAATTCTGCCATTGTCAGTCCTGTAAGGCCGATGCGGAAACGGACTGCGGGCGGCTCATTCATCTGTCCGAAGACCATTACGGTCTTATCGATGACGCCGGAGGCTTTCATTTCGTTCCAGAGGTCGTTACCTTCACGAGACCGCTCGCCGACACCGGCAAAAATAGAGAAACCACCGTGTTCGGTGGCGATATTACGGATAAGTTCCTGAATAACGACGGTCTTACCGACACCGGCGCCGCCATAAGCGCCTACCTTACCGCCTTTGGAGAATGGGGCTACAAGGTCGATAACCTTTAGACCTGTTTCAAGTAGCTGGGGGCTTGTTTCCTGTTCATCGAAGGAAGGGGCAGCGCGGTGAATAGGCCAGTTATCGGTTGCTTTTACTGCGCCTACGTTATCGATTGCGGTGCCGGTAACGTCAAAGAGACGTCCCAGGCAACCTCTTCCGACAGGCACGGTAATAGGCTTACCGGTGTCTATCACTTCAACGCCACGTGCTAAACCCTCGGTCGGTGCCAGAGACAGGCATCTAACCCAGTTATTACCGATATGGTCCTGCACTTCGAGGATTAGTTTCCCCTTCGGGGTTTTAACCTCTAGAGCGTAGAATATTTTCGGCAGTTGTTCAGGCGGAAACTCGACGTCAACAACGGTACCGATGATTTGAACTATCTTTCCTTTTGCCATAAAAACCTCCGTCTTCCCTCTAGCCTGAGTATGTTCTCCCCAAACCTCTTTAAGCTTTTGCCACCGCAGCGCCGGCGCTGATATCCAGAAGCTCCGTTGTGATTGCTTCCTGGCGCGCTTTATTGTACATCAGGGTTAAATCTTGAATCAGTTCTGCAGCGTTATCCGTGGCGCTGCGCATTGCCACCATTCTGGCGGATTGCTCGGAGGCAATCGATTCCAAAATTGCATGGTATATTTCCATTTCTACAAACCGTGGCAGAAGTGCCCCGAGAACATCTTCAGACTCCGGTTCATAGTCAAAATCGCCGCTTTGAGTTTGCTTGGACGCTGGTGGTTCGATGGGGAGTAACCGCTCCATCACCGGTGTCTGTACCATAGTAGAAACGAACCGTGTATAGACGACATAAACCTCATCGACATAACCACTGGTGTAGTCATCGATGATGATGCGTGAGATAGCTAATGTATCAAGTAAACTGGGGCGGTCGCCCAGCCCGGTAAACTCCGCCCGCATCTCACGGCCATAGCGACGTATAAAATCAATGCCCTTGCGGCCTACCGTGACCAGTGTGACCGGCGTTTTTTGTCCCAATACAAAACTACCCGTCTTCCGGTTAAGGTTGGCGTTTAAGCCGCCGCACAAACCCCTGTCCGGTGAAATGTGCACTATAGCAATTTTCTTCACAGGGCGTTTTTGGAGCAAGGGATGTGATGTTCCTGTCTGGTTGATAGCGGCTAAATCGGCAATTACCTGCCTGATTTTCTGGTCATAGGGACGCCCCGCAGTGCCAGCATCCTGTGCCCGGCGCATCTTGGAAGTAGCAATCATCTCCATAGCCCGGGTGATTTTGGCGGTACTCTGTACACCGCGTATTCTGCGACGGATTAAACGAATGTTTGCCATTATTTGCCATCAACAGGAGCAAAGCTCCTGAAGCCTACTTGAAATTCTGCTTGAATTCTTTGATAGCGCCCTTGAGCGCCTCTTCTGTCGCCGCACTGATGTCTTTTTCCCTGGCGATAGCATTACCCACTTCAGGATGACTGGCTTCCATAAACTTGTGAAAACCGGCTTCAAAATCGTGTATCCTTGCCAGAGGAATATCATCAAGTAAACTATTGATAGCGGCGTAAAGGATCATAACCTGTTTTTCCATGGGCACAGGTACGTAGAGGGGTTGTTTCAATATTTCTGTGATGCGTTGCCCCCGTTCCAGTTGGGAGCGAGTGGCTTTGTCCAGTTCCGCAGTACCAAACTGGGCGAAGGCGGCAAGCTCGCGGTACTGTGCCAGTTCCAGCTTCAACCTACCGGCAACTTTTTTCATGGCTTTCGTTTGCGCCGAGCTACCGACACGGGATACGGACAAACCGACATTCAAAGCAGGACGGATACCGGCGTTAAACAGGTCGGTTTCCATGTACATCTGTCCATCGGTGATAGAGATGACGTTGGTCGGAATATAAGCAGACAGGTCGCCTGCCTGCGTTTCAATGACAGGGAGGGCTGTTAATGAGCCACCACCCAGGTCATCACTTAATTTTGCCGCTCTTTCCAGTAAACGGCTGTGCAGATAGAAAACATCGCCGGGATAGGCTTCTCTGCCCGGAGGACGCCGCAAAAGTAGCGAAATTTGACGGTATGCCCAAGCGTGCTTGGAAAGGTCATCATATACCACAAGCGCATCTTTACCGTGTTCCATAAATTCTTCGCCCATGGCGCAACCGGTATAAGGTGCGAGATATTGCAGAGCCGCAGAATCAGAAGCATTTGCTGCTACCACGATGGTATGAGCCATCGCACCGTATTTTTCGAGGGTAGCAACGACACGGGCGACTTTAGAAGTCTTTTGCCCGATGGCGACATAAATACAGGTGAGATTTCCACCTTTCTGATTGATAATAGCATCCAGTGCAATGGCGGTTTTACCCGTAGAACGGTCGCCGATGATTAGCTCACGCTGTCCTCTGCCTAGAGGAATCAGGCTATCGATTGCTTTAATACCGGTCTGCACCGGAGTATTAACTGATTTACGCTTAGTGACATCAGGCGCGATTCTCTCCAGCGGGAGGGTTTTATCAGTTTTAATGGGACCCTTGCCGTCGAGCGGGCGTCCCAGCGGGTCGACAACGCGTCCGATGAGAGCCTCGCCGACCGGCACTTCAGCGATTCTGCCGGTGCACCGTACTTCATCGCCTTCTTCAATTGTAGCGTAATCGCCCAGAATAATTGCCGAAACGCTGTCTTCTTCCAGGTTCATGGCAATACCGATGATGTCATTCGGGAACTGCAGGAGTTCGTTATATTTAGCGGATGTTAAACCGTTAATTCTTGCAATACCATCACCGACCTCTGCCACTACACCGACATCATACATCGCAAGGGAAGTGCCGAATTTATCGATTTCCCGCTTTATAGCTGAAGCGATATCTTGACCTCTTGTTGCCATTTACAATGTACCTCCCCTTATGCTTGAGAAACTACTTAGCAACCCCACCCAAATCCTTCTTCAGTGCCGCCAGTTTACTGCGGACGCTACCGTCAATCAGCTTGTCCCCAACCCGGATAATAATGCCGCCGATGATTTTGGGGTCAACTTTTGTTTTTAAAACAACCGGTTTACCGACTATTTCCGTAACACGTTGCGCCAGTTTTAATTGATACTCATTATCGAGTGGGATGGCAGTGGTGACTTCGGCAGTTTCTGTGCCTTCGATACCACGGTAGTTATCTACTAATGACTGGTACTCTTCAGCAATATCATCGAGCAACGCCAATCTACCCTTAGATGCGAGAAGAAGCGCCAGTTTAATTGCCAGCGGGTTTACTTCACCGATCCGCTGAGACAGGATTGTTTTTCTCTCATCGCCGGGAACCTTAAGGTCGGCTATCCGTGAAAACAGAGCCTGGTCCCGCGTCAAGGAAGCTACCTTCCTGAGGTCGGATTGCCACTGATTCAGATCTTTACTTTCCTGCGCCATTCTGAAAATCGCCTGTGAATAGCGCCTGGCATATGCATTACTGGTCATATTTTCTTCCCGATATTACTTATTTCTTTTTCAGGGCAGAACTTTCATCCAGCACTTTCTCGATAAGCTGGCGGTGTGTTTCTTTATCCAGAGACTTTTCAATAATTTTTTCCGCAGCAACGACTGCCGTATCAGCAAATTCCTGTCTTAATTCGCCGATGGTTTCGTTGCGTTCACGCTGAATTTCAGCGCGTGCTTTTTCTACTAATACCTGTGCTTCCTGTTTGGCTTCTAATTGTGCTCTTTGACGGGCTTCTTCACCCGTACGCATCGCTTTAGAAATTACTTCCTGTCCCTCTTTGCTGGCGGCTTCGAGTTTCTTCTTAAACTCATCCTCAGCCAGTGCTGCCTGTTCCTTTATCTTCTGCACTTCATCCAGACTCTCTCTAACCTTACGGGGCCTTTCTTCCAGCATTTTTATAATTGGTTTATAAACAAAGAAAGAAAGAATCACCAGCAGGATAACAAAGTTAACTACTTGTGCTATAAAAGTTGGTCCACTAATGCCAAGTCCTTCCATACGCTCCTCCTGACTGGTAAGCTAACTAATTACGCCGAAGCCGATTAGAATGGTAATTAATAGGGCGTAGATAGCAACAGCTTCTGCCATTGCGATTGCCAGAATCATATAGGTCATGATTTGACCTCTTGCTTCCGGATTACGCCCTAATGCCTGTAAGGCTCCCAAGCCCACCAGTCCGATTCCTATGCCAGGTCCGATAGCTCCCAAGCCCATGCACAAGCCGGCGGCGAGCAGTTTAAATGTCGATGCATCCATTAGCCATCCTCCTTCAGGTATTAATATGTTATTTTCAGTCTATATTTCGACTAAATTTCTATTTATGTTCTTCAGGTTCTTCCTCTTCGTGAGAAGAAACAGCCATTGTAGCAAATACCAGTGTCAGACCGGCAAAGATAAGCGCCTGTATGACACCGAAGAACATTTCCAGACCATAGAAAATTTGTAGAGCGCCAAAACCTGCAAATACGAGCAGGTAAGAAAATACCAGCACTAATACTTCACCGCCCAGCATATTGCCGAAGAGACGGAAGGTAAAACTGATGACTCTGATGAGGTAACTTAC
>JAQTPO010000112.1 GCA_028712845.1 Dehalococcoidales bacterium
AGTCTGAGATACTGAGGATTCAGCTAAAACGATTCTTATCTTTCTTTTTCTTTATAAGCCTGACTATTTTCTTGCTTATTGAATCTTGTAGTTAAAAAGAAGCCCCGAGTCGAAAGACAAGGGGCTTCTTTTTTAGTTTTTAGCTGATGTATGTTTCTAGTACATCCCTTCCATACCGCCCATTCCGCCGCCGCCACCGGGCATTGCGGGGGCTTTCTCTTTCTCAGGAATGTCAGCTACCAGCGATTCGGTGATGAGCACCATGCTGGCAATACTGGCGGCATTCTGCAGGGCAGACCGCACCACTTTGGTCGGGTCGATAATGCCCTTCTCAATCATGCTGCCGAACTCATCTTTATCAGCATCATAGCCGATGCCTTTTTTGCTCTTCTTGACAGTGTCAACGATGACCGCGCCATCTTTGCCAGCATTGTTGGCAATCCAGCGGATTGGCTCTTCAACGGCTTTGCGGATGATATCCACACCGGTTAACTCGTCGCCCTCTGCCTTGATTTTGTCCAGCGCGGGTAAAGCGTTCAGTAAACCGACGCCACCGCCGGGCAGAATACCTTCTTCTACCGCAGCGCGGGTAGCGGAAAGAGCATCTTCAACGCGATGTTTGCGTTCTTTAAGCTCAACCTCAGTCGCGGCGCCGACTTTAATGACGGCGACACCACCGGATAACTTCGCCATGCGTTCCTGGAGTTTTTCACGGTCGAAATCAGAGGTGGTTTCCTCAATCTGAGCCTTGATTTGTTTGATTCTGGCTTTAATATCGGCTTCTTTGCCTTTCCCTTCGACAATCGTGGTATTGTCTTTGTCGGAACTAACGCGGCGGGCTCTGCCGAGGTCTTCGATGGTAACTGAATCCAGTTTCCTGCCGACTTCCTCGGAAATTACCTGACCGCCGGTGAGGGTGGCGATATCTTCCAGCATGGCTTTCCGTCTATCGCCGAAACCGGGGGCTTTGACTGCCAGCACGTTAATGGTACCGCGCAGTTTATTGACTACCAGCGTGGCTAAAGCTTCACCGTCAACATCCTCGGCGATGATGAGCAGGTTCTTAGAAGTCTGGAGGATTTTTTCCAGCGCCGGCAGAATATCTGCCACGGCGGAGATCTTTTTATCGGTAATAAGGATAAATGGGTCCTCGATGACTGCTTCCAGCTTATCGGCGTTGGTAATAAAGTAAGCGCTGATATAGCCGCGGTCGAACTGCATACCCTCGACGTATTCTGTTTCGTAGGAGATGCCCTTCGATTCTTCAACGGTAATGACGCCATCCTTGCCGACTTTTTCCATAACCTCGGCAATCAACTCGCCAATCTTCTTATCTTTTGCGGTAATGGTGGCTACCTGGGCAATCTGCTCTTTGCCTTTGACTTCGGTGGAGGCTTTCTTAAGCTCTTCGAGGACGGCGTCAACGGCTCTTTGCAGACCCTTTTTGAGTGCCATCGATTCTGCGCCGGCGGCAATGTTCTTGAAACCCTGGGTGATGATAGCATGCGCTAAAACGGTGGAAGTAGTGGTGCCATCACCACACTGGTCATTAGTTTTACTGGCGGCTTCTTTGACCAACTGGGCGCCCATATTTTCAAAAGCATCCGGTAGCTCGATGTCTTTAGCGATGGTAACACCATCATCGATGACGGAAGGCGCGCCCCATTTCTTGTCCAGAGCCACGCAATGTCCCTTGGGACCAAGGGTAACTCTGACGGCTTCTGCCAGGGTGTCAACGCCTTTCTTTAAGGCATGTCTGACATCTTCACCAAATATAATCTGTTTTGCCATTTTATTCTCCTGTTTACGAGTTTATTTCTTGGATTTCTTGGCGAGAATATCGCTCTCGCGCATAATGATGAACTCCTCGCCATCAAGCTTGATTTCGGAGCCACCATATTTCGTGTAAATTACAATGTCGCCGACCTCGACATCCGGGGCAATTCTTTTGCCCTCTTCGGTTATTCTGCCGGGACCCACGGCGATGACTTTACCTTCCTGAGGTTTTTCTTTTGCAGTATCTGGAAGATAGATACCGCTCTTTGTTTTTTCTTCTGACTGAATGGGTTTTACCACCAGGCGGTCACCCATTGGTTGAAGTTTTACAGCCATTTTTCTTCTCCTCTATCACCTCACTCAATATTTAGCAGTCTCTAAGGGAGACTGCTAATCCTTATCATAGCGCAGATATAATTTCAGCGCAACTGAGTGGGTAAGCATCTACAGTAGTTTATTATAGTAGAAATGCAAAAATCTTGCAAAATCATCAATTATCTATATCCGACGATTTCAAATATTTTATAATCGTGTAACTGGTATATTAATTTTCAGCGCTACCTGTGTTATAATCTTGCCAATGATTATCGATTTTCATACGCATATCGCGCCTCTACAGGTGAGAACGAACAGGCAGAATTACGCACATGCTGACGATGGCTTTGCGGCCATTTACTCCGACCCCAAAGCCAAACTCGTTACGGTAGAGGAACTCATTGCCGGTATGGATAAAGACAGTGTAGATATCTCTGTCGTTCTCAATTACGGCTGGTCAACGCAATCGCTCTGTGTGGAAATCAACGATTATATTTTAGAGTCCATTGCCCGTTATCCAAGGCGTTTGGTGGGGTTTTGCAGTGTTGTCCCGACTGAGGGCGAAAAAGCGCTTCGGGAATTGGAACGTTGTGTCAAAGGCGGCGCAAAGGGTATCGGGGAATTACGGCTTGATACCCAGCTCCCTTCAAATAGTTGGCTGGAACTCATAGGACCAATTGTAGAATTCGCCGTGAAGAACAATATTATTATGCTTGTCCACTCATCCGAGCCGGTGGGACATCAGTATCCCGGTAAAGGCAAATCAACACCCGATTTGCTCTATACTTTAACCGCGGCTTTCCCTGACCTGAAGCTGGTTTGTGCTCACTGGGGTGGTGGTTTACCCTTCTATGCTTTGATGCCGGAAGTCAGAACAGCACTAAAGAATGTCTATTTCGATACGGCGGCATCGCCTTTCATCTATACACCGCAGATATACGGGCAGGTAGCACAGTTGGCCGGGGCGGATAAAATCCTCTTCGGCAGTGATTATCCGCTGATATCACCCAAGCGGTATTTCAGGGAAATCGACAGCCTCGAATTGCCGGCGATAACCAGGAGAAAAATTCTGGGCGGCAATGCCCAAAATTTATTAGGGATTGCGGATAAGTAGGTATCATCTTTCTTTTGTCATTCCTGCGAAAGCAGGAATCTATTTAAAAATGCTATTGGATACCGGCTTTCGCTGGTATGGTTAAGTGTTTTTGGAGTAAGTTATGTCACTGATTCGAGCTTTCATTGCAGTGGAATTACCCGTGGAATTGAAGAAAGAGCTTACCGAACTTGAGGTACAACTCAAGAAAGGCAGTCCGACAGTGGTGAGATGGGTTGACCCGAACAGCATTCACATCACGCTGAAGTTTCTCGGAGAAGTATCTGAAGACAGCATCGACGAATTAATGCTGGCGATAGAAGAGGGGGCGCAGGGAGTTTCTCCTTTCAAATTAGAAGTCCGTGAAGTCGGCGCTTTCCCGAATCTGAATCGGGTGCAGGTGGTCTGGGTTGGAGTGAAGGGAGAACAAGAGAAGATAGTGCGGCTCCAGAAAATGATTGAAGCAAACACGGAGCAGCTCGGTTTTCCCTCCGAGAACAGGGAATTCACACCTCACTTGACTCTCGGTCGGGTGCGTAATGAGGCTACCCCTAACGACCGTCAAAGATTAGGGAAACTACTGGCGGGGGCTACTTTTACTGCATTACATAATGTTGAAGTCAAGGCAGTCAATCTAATGAAGAGCCGGTTGACCAGCACCGGCGCCATTTATACCTGTATCGGCTCGGTAAAATTAAAATGAGGTTCTGTTTGCTTTAGAATTTATCGACAAAATTGTGATGATTGAATGTTCATGTCTTCCCGATATGATATAATTTTTAAAATACGACAAATAAAAAGTTGTTCGTGTATTTATCTTGCAGGTGAATTATGATGGGAAAAATAGAAATTACGGATACTGACTTTAATCTCTGGTTGTTAATAAGTCGGGCACAGCACTTCATCTTGAAGATTAGGAAGAGGGAGTTAAAACCATATGTCGTTACCCCTTTGCAGGTTTATGTTTTATTCATTATAAGTAAACTCGGTCGCGAGGCAACATTGACTGAGATAGCGAAGCATGTTAATCGAGAGATTCACACAATTTCCATGTTAATCAGCAGAATGGAAAAAGATGGATTAATCATCAAGCGCAGAGACACGCCTAAATCCACCCTTATAAGATTTGAGATAACAGACAAAGGGCAAAAAGCCTGTAAACTTCTTGATAATGCAAAATCGTACAAAGAAGTGTTTTCGGTCCTATCCGAGAAAGAGCGTCAACAGTTTGTTTCAATCATGGATAAACTGTTAAATAAGACGCGGCGGATGCTATCCGAGCAAACGTAAACCTTGACATCGGGTTTATAGTTTTTCGCTTAGAGCAGATGCTTCAGTAAGCTGTCTGTTTTTATTCTTTTGCAATACCGCACTAATTGACAAAGTAAAAAACTTCGTGTTATCATTTCTCAGGTATCAATATTCATCAGTGAATACTATAATGAATAACATATATTAAAATCCTGAGTCTTCGTTGGAATATCGATAAAAACTTATTGTATTCTTTTTATGCTACGGTTCCCTTGTCAGCAAGGGAAAAAATACATGAAAAAGTAGTGAGATTTGTTAACCCGCTACAAGGAGGAAGAATGGCAGACAAATATGATGTCACAATCAAAGTTATCGCCCAAAAAGGTACCTGCGGTGCAGGGCACAAGATCGGGGATGAATGGCTTGTCTCCGGAGGCAAAATATCGGCAGGCATTTGCTGCTCGGCATTTAATGTTCTTTACCCGCATATCCGTACTTTGGAGAAGGGTGGGGGCTACCCATGGTTAAATCATAAGGATGTAGCACGTACTATCTGCATTCACCCTGATAACACCTTATCTTTTGAGTTGAGAAGGGTAGCGAAGGAAAAATAAAGACGTTTTCATTTTTGAAGCGTTAGATAGGCTTTAGCGCAGGAAATTAGAAAATTGTCGGAAGCAAATCATTAAGGAGTGAAATGGGAGTGGAACAAAAATACGGTTACAAAATCAAGATTAAAATGCTGTCTTTCGCAAACAGATGCAGACTCAATCCCGGTGATGAATGGATTATCTCTAATGACGCAATGTTTTTACCATGCCCTACAGGCTTTTGCGGGATAGCTTTTCATGCGTTTTATCCTGAAATACGCGCAATGAAGTATGGGCCGGAGTCTCCATCAGAATCAGATAAGGATGTGATAAAAGTATGCTGTCCTGACTATGGTAACCCTGCGGTTTTTGAGATAACAAGAATAAGAGAGTAATTCCAAAATTACGGAGAAATTCCTCGAAAATACCAGATGAAAGCTATGGGAGAGGGGCAGATGAGTGATTTTAAAGAATTAGCTCAGGAACTTGACAGTTTGTTGAGGTTAAAAATATCGCCGATAGGATTTAAGTTATTCAGAAAAACCTCTGAAATCCCGGAAGATTTCGAAAAAATCAGGATTGTTTGTACATTGTGTCAGGCTATCGGCATGGCGCGCTATCATGAAAAAGCGGTGGTTACTACAAGGGATACCGCAACCGCCTGTGCAATGGGTGGTGCTTCTCTTGGGTTTTATGCCCCTCCTCCTGATGTTCTCGATGGAACCAGGAATGCGGGAATCTGGGCTGAAGATACAAAAGCCACTAAGAAAATCGCTTCAAATAGGACTTTCATTCCCAGAGGAAAATTTGAAGCTGTCGGTATTGCGCCTCTTAAAATGATGTCAGTTGAACCTGATGTTGTACAGATTTGGGGCACCCCTGTTCAGATACTTGCTTTAGTTTATGCCCACATCTGGGACGGCAGCGACAATCTGGAATTAAACACCAACGGACATGGAGCGAGTTGCTATGAAGCGCTGGCTGTTCCCTATCTCACCGGTAAAATCAGACTTGCCATTGCTGATATCGGCGATCGTAGATTTGCCTATGCGGCTGACGATGAGATGATTGTGGGAGTCCCCTTCGCGGAGTTGGAGAATTTAACCACAAAACTGAAGAACTCCTATAAAGGCGCTTACAAATTCCCCTATGCATACAATATTCAACCCATAGCGGCAGGCGCGCTGGACAGGTGCAAAGTATAGAAATTTAATATAAAACTAAACGCGAAAACAGCTCAGCTTGCTTTATGTAGTTAATATATTAGAGAAAATAATGGCCATTGCGAATCCTTATATTGAAGGATTCGCAATCTCTGGAAGAAATGGTGTCAGATTACCACCTCGTTACACTCCTCGCAATGGTTAAACCGACCAAAAGCAAATAATACCGTTCTGCACACA
>JAQTPO010000113.1 GCA_028712845.1 Dehalococcoidales bacterium
AAGCTCCTCAACATCGGCTGCGGACACGGCGCCGACTTTCTCCCATTTGCAAAGAGCTTTGAGCTTTATGGACTCGATTTTTCCGATGGGATGCTCAAGCTCGCCTGCAAGTATGCAGAAAAATTCACATTCAAAGTCAATCTCACTATCGCGGATGTTTGTGCTCTTCCTTATGATAACGAAACCTTTGATTATGTAATCGCAGTAGCCACCTACCATCACCTGAAGAGAGAACAGCAGTTGACGGCGTTAAGCGAATTAGGACGGGTGCTGAAACCCGGCGGCACGGCTTTTATCACAGTCTGGAATCGATGGCAACCACGCTTCTGGTTTCACCATAAAGAAATTCTGGTGCCCTGGCGAATAAAGAATACAACATTAAATCGCTATTATTACCTGTTTACTTACGGGGAATTAACCAAGCTGGCAACCGAAGCAGGCTTACAGATTGTTAAAATCTTTCCGGAGCACGCCTATCGTTTTCCGGTCAAAATATTTTCGCGGAACATCTGTCTAAAGGTGAGAAAGGTTCGATAAGAAAGCAACAGGTTAGCGAAATAATGTTATACTTTAGATATATATTTGACAAATTCAACAATAAGAATTACTATGCGATTTAATTAATCAGTGAGGATTCTTCAATCAGGAGGTATTGCCAACTCATGTTAACCAAGATAAAATGCCCGAAATGCAATACTGACGGCACATTTTCCCTGTCCGACCCCATTTATGAGGGACCGTACAAATGCTGGAAATGCCGGGAACTTTTCAAAATCAGGATGGAACACAATGTTCTGAAATCCTGTGAACCAATCGACCCGGCTGAGATGGCAAAACTGGAAGAGCTACAGGCAATGAAGGATAAGTTCAGACGCGGCGGGGGCGGATATATCTCATAAAATCGCCTAAGTCATAGAAATCTGTCAGGGGGACTGCTATGCCTGTAGTGATTGTTAATATGTGGGATGGTCGCACCATCGACCAAAAGAGGATTCTGGTAGAGGGTATTACCGCCACCTTCGGTAAAGTCGGTGTGCCTGCGGAAGCCGTACACATTATCCTCAATGACATTCCCAAGCACAATTGGGGAACCGGCGGAAAACTGGCTTCGGAGAATAAACCGACCTAGACCTTTCCCGGATTCATAATTTAACTTAGAAAAATATAAGGAGTGCTCTGTTGGATAGTGGCGGCTGGATATTAATCGTTGTAGTTGCAATAATCCTGATACTCTTTTCGCTGTTGAGAAAAAAGGGTGGCGCTGCCAAATACCCGGAGGTGGTTCAATCATTGCTTTATGACATTAAGTGGAACCAGGTGCTGGCAGATAATTTTCTTCAACGTGAAAAACCACACCGGTTCGAGAACTCGAACTGGCAAATGAACAAAGATAAGATTGGCTTTCTCGGGGAATCATTGAAACAAATGCTCAAAGAGACCTTCACCTTGGTGGAAGAGTACAACAAAAAAATTAAGGAAGCCAAGAAAGCTAAATCCGACAGCTACAGGACCATTGAACTCACCAGATTCAAAGAGCTGCTGGCAAAATGCCGGCAGGAACTGGAAGACTGGATGGTCCAGAAAACCGGTCAGAAAGAGTTACCGCCGAAGTATCCTACGCTAATGGGTTCCCTTTTCGGAGAACGTTAGTCACTGTATCACAAACTACCCTGAAATCTCGTTGGTAATGATTCCCCATTTCTCGTGATAAGTTTGTTTCGCCAGCCTGAACTTCTCTTTGAATGAATGGGAGCCGATATATTCTGTGGACATGATGACAGCGTCCTCTTTATTGTCCAAGTAATACCCCTTGCGGATGCCAAGCTTATCAAAGCTGAATTTGTAGTAAAGGTTCTGGGCAACCTGATTTGAAATACGCGCTTCCAACGTAACAATGCGGGCGTGTTTTGTCATTGCCATCTCAATCAGGCATATCAATAAGGCTTCCCCGATGCCCTGATGACGGCGCTCTTTACGTGAAGCGATGCTGGTGATATGAGCTTCGTCAGCCATAATCCACATCCCGGCGTAACCCAGAATGGGCACTTCTTCTTCGGATTTATTGTCCTGAGGAATCTGCCCGCGTGAGAAAATTCTCCGCACGCGGTCAAAAACACTCACCGGTTTTTGTGTACCGGGTGGCTTAGGGCTGGTTTGCCGCTTTACTTCCTGTGTCTCATAAGCGACGATGTAATGAGCCAGCTTGTTTTCCAGTTCACGAGGGAAATTAGTCGGCGGCCATTCTGTAGGAAAGGCTTCGTGGTCAATCTCTGTGACCTGAGAAATATCCTGCCGGCGCATGAAACGTATTGTGAGGGGCATCTTTATCCTCTAATCATTGTATTCTAGCATATTGACACTCCGGGAATGCAAATCCGGTTTCCCGGCAATTTTTCAGCTTATTGCGATGCAAAAATAATACCACAAAAACAAGAGACCTATCTTTTTGTGGTATTCATTCGTTATACTAAATGCACGGGGTAGAAACCCGAAGTAGTATGACAATACAATAAATAAAATACAGGTCAGCTGATAGGGGTTTTTAACTAGTGCAAGAAGAATTAACACTTATTCAGCGGGCGAGGCAGGGAGACCAGGAAGCTTTCGCCCAATTATATGAAAACCACTTCGATAAGATTTTCCGTTATGTGGTTATAAAGATAGGAAACCAGACGGAGGCGGAGGATATGACCCAGCAGGTCTTTGTTAGAGCTTATGAATCAATCGGCTCTTACCAGTGGCAGGGCATACCGTTTTCTGCATGGCTGTTCCGTATCGCTCACAATCAAATGGTGGACTATGTCAGAAAACAAAGTAAAAAACCGACCGTGTGGCTCGATGAATCCATGCAGATAAGGGACGACAGCGACCTGGAACATGATGTCGAAACGAAGATAGAAATGGAGAAAGTGGTCATAGCGACCAAACGATTGACCGAAGCACAACGTGAGGTCATTAGCCTGCGTTTTGCCGGCGGTCTATCGATTACCGAGGCGGCAAAGACAATGAGGAAGAGCGAGGGCGCAATTAAGGCTTTACAGCACAGCGCAATATTAAGCCTGCGTAAAACCTTGCTGGCGGGGGAGAAAGGTGGGAAATAACAAACAATTTAATGCCATTCTTGATGAGTGCTTGGAACGCCTGCTGACCGGGAAAGAGACGGTAGAGCAGTGTCTTCAGCTTTATCCGGAACATGCAAGGGAGCTTGAACCGCTGCTCCGCACTGCGAAGCTAATGAACAAAGCGGTTGATGTGAAACCGTCGGCTGATTTCCGTGCAAGAGCGCGTTACCAGCTCCGGGTAAAGATGACAGAATCAAGGACGCCAAAACGCGCGCCGGTGTTTGCACCACGATGGGCAGTAGCGGTGTGCGCAGTGCTTTTAGTTTTCGTGCTTGGTGGCGGCACCGTATTAGCGGCTGACGGCAGTATGCCGGGTAGTCCTCTTTATCCTGTTAAACTTGCCGCTGAAAACGTACGGGTAAAATTGACCGGGTCCGAAGAGAAGAAATTGGAGTTGTATGCCGCTATCGCCGATAGAAGAGTAGCAGAAATGGCGCAAATGGTTGACAGCGGCAAGACCCAGCATATGGAAGCGTCCGCACAGCGGCTTAACATTTATTATTCGAAGATGAGCGAACTACCCCTGGCAAAGAATTCTGAGACAATGATACTGACAAGCCACTCAGCTGCATCAAATGCGCCAGTAACTGCACCTCAGGTAACGACTACGACGGTAGCCGCGCCTACGGCATTAACCGCCCCGATAAATCCGATAGTTAAAGATACCCAATCCGAAACACTGACAAAAGCGCCGACTTCCGAGAAGGCATATGGGACAACCGATAGGAATAATATAGAGACAACTGAAGCAACAGTGGCATCAAATGACGCAGAAACAGGCGCAAACGGGAGAGCTAAGCTAAGGAATATTCTCGGACATTACGCCATAACCCAACCCGAGAAACTTCGGGAGTTACTGGATTCGGATAAAGTTCCGGAAGCTGCCAAGCCGGCTCTCCGGCGGGCGCTCTGGGCATCGGAATACGGTTACAAACAAACTATCGATAACCTGAAGTAATTATCGGGAACGCAAAATTATTAACTAACCTGCAGGAAGATTTTACGTTATAAATATTAGCAAGTGGTTGTGGGGAGGATAAAATGAAGAAAAAGTTCCTATTATTCGCGATGGTTGCAGTCCTTGTACTGACAATGGTTTTACTGTACGGTTGTCAGCAGACCGGGGCTTCAGTGGGATTATCATCCAGCCAGCAAACGGGCATCTGGGTAACCGGCGAGGGTAAGGTAACGGTTGCCCCTGACGTGGTAAACATTCAACTGGGTATTCAGTCTCAAGCGAAAGCCGTTGCGGATGCTCAGACTCAAGCATCACAAGCAATGAATGCCGTGATGTCTTCCCTGACGGACAACGGAGTCGCACAAAAAGACATACAGACCCAGTATTACAATATTCAGCAATTGACCAGATGGGATAATGATACGCAAGAACAGGTTATCACCGGGTATCAGGTTACTAATCTGGTAAATGCCAAAATCAGAGATGTAGCCAAAGCCGGCACTATCATAGATGCCGCAACTCAGGCGGGAGGCGATTTAACCCGCGTAAACAGCATCCAGTTCTCGGTAGATGACCCGACCGTCTATTACGACCAGGCAAGAGAAAAAGCGATGGCTGATGCCAATGATACAGCCACACAGCTAGCTAAGCAGGCTGATGTAAAGTTAGGGAAAGCAATTTATATCTCAGAAACGAATGTGTCAACCCCACGGACAATATCAGTGTATGCCAAAGGAACCGCAGAAGATGCCAGTGTTACAACCCCCATCAGCGCGGGTGAGATGGAAATTAATCTAACGGTTCAGGTAACTTACGCTATCAGGTGATAGCGCTAAAGACAATATTGAGGAGGAGGATTTGAAGATGTCTAAAAAAATCAAAGTGCTGTTAGCAGTAGTAATAGCAGCGGTGGTGCTAACAGTAGGTGGTGGTGTGGTGGTTATGGCAGATGATGGAGAGCAGACGACAACCTCGACAACAACCACAGCACAGAGTAATCCGCTCTTTGCTAAAGTGGCGGCAATCCTGGGGAATGTCACGGAAGCGCAATTGACGGAGGCATTTAAACAAGCCAGAGAGGAAGTCGCCGATGAAGCAACTGCAACATGGCTTACCAAAGCAGTAGAAGCCGGAACGATTACTGCTGAAGAAAAGACCACAATCGAGAACTGGCTGGCAACAAAACCGGATGGCACCGATAAAGATGCGATGAAAGCCTGGCTTGAGGCGAGACCTTCAGTAGTAAAACGGGGATTCATCGATTCATTACTGAAAGCTCCGTGTAGAATCAAACAGGTTATGCCAGAAATCACCAGTGATACGGTAATGCAGAAGGTAGCGACTATTCTGGGTATCGATGAGGCAACACTAAAAGCGGCTTTCCAGCAGGCAGGTGTACAACTTAAGAGCGAGAATTTCACCAAGGCGCTGGACAAAGCAGTGGAGAATGGGAAGCTCACTCAGGAAGAAGCCGACCAGATTGAAGCATGGTGGGCGGAAAGACCCGCCGCTGTAGATAAAGTGATGCCGGGTGCCGGGATTGGCGGATTGGGACAGGGGAAAAGAGGAGAGATGCGTGGTGGTATGAGGGGCGGGATGATGAGATTCCAGCAGAGATTACCTGGCGTTAAGGCTCAATAAATTTATTGAGCCGGTTACCGAAATGGTCGCCCTTCAAATGAAGGGCGACCATTATTTTTTCTTACAGTAGGGGCGGGTTTCGAACCCGCCCGCCTCTCGCCATTGAATATATGGGTAACCTTGTTTATACTACATTCACATGGATTCTCGATTAATCAAAAAACTGTATCCTCAACGGATTAATCTTAGATTGCGTAGCTATGATTATACCCGGCAAGGAGACTATTTCGTCACTATTTGCACTAAGGATAAGCGTTGTCTTTTTGGTCATACAATAGATAGCTCGATGATATTGAATCCACTCGGAAAAGCTGTGGCATCTGTCTGGAAAGAAATGCCGCTGCATTATCCTGAAGTTAATAATGATGTATTTATCGTGATGCCCAATCATATTCATGGAATAATTGCTATTCATGAAGTTGGACGGGCAGGTTTCGAACCCGCCCCTACGAAACAATACCCTTTATCTGAAATAGTCCGTGCATTTAAAACCTATTCCTCACGGAAAATCAATGAACTCAGTAATTCTCAAGGCAAACCGGTCTGGCAACGCAACTATTATGAACATATAATTCGCAATGAAAGTG
>JAQTPO010000114.1 GCA_028712845.1 Dehalococcoidales bacterium
GCACGTTGAAGCTACATTGCGCGCCGGGGAAGCCGCTTATAAAGCAGCCGGCATCTCCGACCCCCGCAACCAGATAAGTATGGCTGAAGTGCATGATTGCTTCTCCATAACTGAAGCAATCACCATGGAAGACCTGCACTTTAGTCCCATAGGTAAAGTGCAGAAAGATATCGAGGATGGCTTCTTCGATTTCGATGGCAAGCTTCCTGTACAGCCTGATGGCGGTTTGAAGTGCTTCGGGCATCCTGTCGGCGCCAGCGGCATCCGCATGATTTACGAAATGTACAAACAGCTGCAGGGCAGGGCAGATGATTGTCTGAAACCCGGATTCCCGTCCCGCCAGTTAAAGAATCCGAAGCTGGGTCTTACCCATAACCTGGGTGGTGGACCTGCCGGTTGCGCCATCTTTGTAGGCATCGTAGGTCTGGAAGGAGCATAACCGGACTGGAAATCCTTAACCATGTGTGCTACAATTTAATAACAATAGAATAATCCAGAGACAGCGGGTTCCCGGTTTTTATCGGGATTAATGTAATGCCTGCCGAGGAACAAGATACCTGATTCCCGCCATAAAGGTGGGGATGGAGAGGTCGACTTAAGAGTCCTTGCGCAGTGCGCAAGGACTCTTTTTATTGGCATTAACGCTGAAAACAAGGAGGTTTGAACATGCCAACGGAAAAAAAGGCGCAGAGTATCGATAAACTGGAAAAAGAATTTGCTAAAGCCAGTATCGGTATTTTGACTGATTACCGGGGATTAAAAACCCCCGAAATCAACAGTTTACGCCGCAAGTTGCAGGATGTAGATGGCGATTATAAGGTCGTCAAAAACACCCTCGCCCGGAAAGCCGCTGAAAAACTCAGCCGGTCGGAGGTAACGGGTCCTTTCGAAGGTCCTATTGCTATTGCTCTGGGGTATGGCGACATTTCGCAACTGGCAAAGACGTTCACCGACCACGTACGCGTATCCAAAATGACGCTCAATGTTAAAGGTGGTTTTCTGAGCGACCGCCTGCTAACAGCCGCGGAAATAACCACACTTGCTACCTTGCCACCCAAAGAAATCCTGATTGCCATGGTCGTCGGTGGTATTAAAAGTCCGCTTTATATGCTGGCTGGCGCTCTATCCGGTCCCATAAGAGGACTGCAAAACGTACTACAAGCAAGAATTAAACAAATGGAGGGTAATAATTAAAATGGCAGAAAATGAAAAAGTACAGGGAATAATTAACACCATCAAGGAATTAAATGTCCTGGAGCTTTCCCAGTTGGTCAAAGCTCTGGAGACCGAGTTTGGCGTTACCGCCGCCGCCCCGGTGGCTGTAGCCGCCGCTCCGGCTGGTGCTGCCGCACCTGCGGCTGAAGTCGAGGAAAAATCGGAGTTCACCGTCATTCTCAAGTCTTTTGGCGCTAACAAGATTAACGTCATTAAGGCAATCCGTGAGGTTACCAACCTTGGCTTGAAAGAGTCGAAGGATTTGGTTGAAGGCGCTCCCAAATCGGTGAAAGAAAACATTAATAAGCAAGAAGCGGCAACTATCAAAGAGAAATTGGAAGCCGCCGGCGCTACTGTCGAAGTAAAATAGATTATTACTCTTACTGCAAGGGAAAAAATTCTTCCCTTGCAGTATTGAGAATTGCCCCAAAAGCGAGTAACATAATGACTAAGCCTCTCATGTGGGGTAAGGTATGATGTTTGATTATTGGGGTATTCCGGTTATAATTGGAGCGGTAATCTTTGTGCTCGGCATCGGTTTGATTATCTGGGGCATTAAAGAGGCAGAGCATTACTATGACTCGCTGGTAAACCGTTTTGATTTGAGGGAATTCTTTACCCGCTGGCCTATCCATCCTGAACCCGGAGCATTAAAAGCCGGCGGCTGGATTGCCATCGCCGTGGGAATTGTCACCGCGGGCATCGGCGGGTTGCTGTACTGGTTAGGGAAATAACAACTATCTGAATCACGTTGATGTAAAAAAGGGGCGTCCCGATAAAATCGGGACGCCCCTTTAATTTCACCTATCCGGGACACAAACAATCTTCACATTATCGAAGCTGCTTCCCGAACACTGGTTCAGTCACAGCCACAATAGCCCTGTCCTGAAAAACCTGAAGGCTAATGGTTATTTTTTAGTGCCCCAACCGGCTTTGGCGCCAGCACCCATTCCGATAGGACCGGCAGGCCAGTTAAAGCCACCCATCATAATAGCATCCACGCCCTCGGCGGTGCAGATACCCTGCTCCACTATCCTGTTGGCTTCCGCTCTCGCAAAATAAAAGACACGGTTGCCCACATGACCCAAGTCTCCAGGGACATCCTTGACGCGGACATGGACCTTACTGATTTTATCGCTGAGGTCCTCAATCAATTTGATATTCTCTTCAGTCGTGTCCTTCGTCCAGATAACCTCGACGATTTTCATCACTGTTACAGGGCTGAAGAAGTGCATGCCGATGAAATCAGGTTTTCGTGTCGTTACCGCTGCCAGGTCCGCAATGCAGAACTTGGACGTATTGCTGGCAAAAGTGGCTCCCTTCTTGACTACTTTGTCCATTTCCGCCCAGACTTTTAATTTGATGGATTTGTTCTCCATCTCACCGCTGGGACCGCCGCCGATTGCCTCAATGATAAGGTCGCAATTCGCGAGGTCTTCTACCTTGGTAGTGAGAGTGAGGTTTGCGATGGCTCTGTCCATCTGTTCTTTGGTAATCTTGCCACGCTCGACCCCGCCCTTCAAGCCAAAACGACCGTTTATCATCGCATCTTTGGCGCGGGCAAGTATCTCGTCGTTCAGGTCACGGGTAACAACCTTAAAGCCTGCTGTAACACAAGCCTGGGAAATACCGCCACCCATAACCCCTGCACCCAGTACACCGATAGATTTTACATCCTGTAGTTTCATATATCCTCCTTCTGTAATTTGTCGTCTAAAGCAAATATTATACGAATCCCCGGATTTTTGCAAATTTTAGCTTCTACTCGGTTTTGGTTGTTGTTTCTAGGCTAATTACCGAATTAGGTCGGTCCTAAGTAGCAGCTCCAGAAGAAGGAGGGCGAACGCCCTCCCTCTCGTTAATCTCCCTCTCCCTTTATGGGAGAGGCATAGGTGAGGGTCATTGTGTAATGAAGGGAATGAGAATAAAGATTATGTTTCAACCAAATGCAAGTTGTACCAAATTTTACACTGGAACACATAAAATACCGCATACGATGTTAGTGCCCTTTTAATGTCTTCATACATTCGACCAGTTGCGGCATTATCTCACCCGCCTTGCCCTGAAGACTGACATCACAAAGAGCGGTCATTTCCGTCTCGTACAGATTAACCTCAATTAAAACGCCGCCTTTACGCTTGACTTCCAGGGGAAAACCCGCCGCCGGATAGACAAAAACGGAAGTCCCCACCGTCAGCATACAATCTGATTTGTCTGCCTCGCGCTGGCACACCAACAGGACATCATAAGGAATCGGTTCACCGAACATTACCGTATCGTTCTTGATGACGCCGCGGCATTTCGGACAGCGCGGCGGCAGTTCATCCAGCGAAATGGCGTCTCTTCCATACCGGGTATTGCATTCGATACAACGCAGTTTTTTCATATTGCCGTGAATCTCAGCTACTTTCTGACTGCCCGCCGCAAGGTGCAGGTTATCGATATTCTGGGTTATCAGATACTTCAGGATTCCCATCTTTTCCAGTTCTGCCAGCGCATAATGCGCTCCGTGCGGCTTCGCTTCATCGATGGTACGGGCAAATTCAGTATCTCTCCCGATGCCTTTGACGATGTTTTCCCAGTATTTTTGGGGGTCAGCCGTAAAGCGCTGGTAGCCATCCATCGGCGGTTCGCCCTTCTCTGTCCACAGTCCTCCGGGACCGCGGAAAGGCCGGATGCCGCTCTCCACTGAAATCCCGGCGCCGGTCAGACAGGTGGCATACTTACTTTTGAGGAGTAACCTTGCAGCTTTTTCAATATTTGTGTCCATATCTTTGACCTCCTTTGTCATTCCCGCGCAGCTTGCCCCGTACCCGATACGTGGGCGAGAATCTACACCTCATTCTTTCCTCTGTCATACTGAGTGACTTGTCCTGAGTGAAATCGAAGGAAGCGAATGTATCTAGTTCCCTTTTCCATCCCCTTCATCCTGTCTTTGCGAGGAGTCATAGCGATGGAGCAATCCGACACTGCTAGTGTCATTCCCGCGCAGCCTGCCCCGTACTTGATACGGGAATCCAGAAAAATTAAAACGACACTATTATTACAATTATAGTTTGTATTGTTAGCTGAAATAAACCTGGTCAAGCAGTCTTATCAATCGAATTAGCACCGGGTTCTTCATCTTCAGCAAGAGGCGCTTCAGCTATGCCGGTTTGCTTTCTTAAATCATCGATTTGCTTTAGTGGTCTTTCAAGCATCCTTGAGCGTGTTGAGCACAATGTCTGGTATTCCTCTTGTGCTAGATCGATACGCTTACCCAGGTTTTCCATGCATTTATTATATTCCTTCCATTGCTTATAAAATGTGCCGAAAAGTGCAATAATTTGAGATGATGTTTCCTGTAATCTGAAATTATCCACAGCTTGCCGTACTACTACCAACATTGCATAAAGCGTTAACGGAGAACAAAGCACCACCTTATTTTTCAGCGCATCGTCCATTATTTCTTTATCATTTTCATTTATGAAACAAAATACCTGTTCATTGGGGACAAATACTAAAGCATAATCCAGTGTGTTCTCAGCCGGATTTATATAATCCCGCGTAGTGACCTCTTTTATCCTTTGCCTTGCGTCTTTAAGAAATTGTTTCTTGTAACCATCTTTGACTACCTCGTTCTTCTCCTCAAAATATTTCCAATAGTTAGTAAGGGGAAACTTCACATCCATGTTGAGCTTTAGCTTTTGTGGTAAAAGAAAACTGTAATCAGGCCGTCCATTTGCGACTTCTTGCCCCTTTTGCTTTAGATAGTTAATCCCTTCTTCGAAACCGATAGAGTGAAGAATATCCTCAGCCATTCGCTCGCCCCATTGTCCGCGAATTTGCGTATTGGCTAGAGCAGCCTGTAATTTATTGGTCGTTTCCTGTAGACTTTTAGTTTGCTCCGCCGTAGCTTTTAAGTTTGTACTCACTGCTGTAAATGTACTTTCCCGTTTGATTTCAGTGTCAATAACGAGCTTCTCAACTTTGGTTAAATCAGTTTTAATTGTTTGTAGTGTTTGGTCTATCAGTTGCCGTTTACTTTCCAGCTCACCGACTCCAACCTGTGTTTGTGTCGCTAGAGTCTGGTTTGCCAATTCCAGGAAATCTTTTGAATTCTTCCTTAATACCTCTTGAGATAACAAGGAGAATGATTTTTCAGTTTCTTTTCGTTGTAAGCGGTTGATTATTAACACGAGAACTACGCCTATTATTAGTCCAATAATAAAACCAATCAAATACTGCATAGCTCCTCCTTCAGGACTAACATTTTAAGCCCGCAATTCTCGCCGTGCTTTTCGATATTCGTATTTAGCCGTTTACATCAACAAGCTTCTCGGTCTGTACTGTATGGCTTCTGCCATCCTTACCATTCCAGCGAAAGCTGGAATCCAGAGAGCATACCCCTACCCTGAGATTCTTCACTCCGTTCAGAATGACAATGCTATTGGTACTTATTCATTGTAACTTGTTTGTTATTTGATTCTTGCTTATTAATGGTTTACATCAGCAAGCTTCTCGGTCTGTACTGTATGGCTTCTGCCAGATGCGGTGCTTTTATTATATCGCTGTCTTCGTGGTCGGCAATCGTCCTCGCCAGTTTCAAAATGCGGTGAAAAGCCCGCGCAGACAGGTTCAATTGCTTCATTGCCGCCTTGAGCAGACTCTGCGCCGACTCTTCAACTTTACAATATTCACGCACATCTGCCGCCGTCATATCGGCATTTGAGTTTAATTTTGTGCCTTTGAAACGCTCCCTTTGCCTCTTTCGGCTGACGGTAACTCTTGCCTGCACTTTCTCCGATTTTTCTCCCAGCCTGTCATCTGCCAGCTTCTCATAATCGATGCGCGGCACTTCCACGAATATGTCCACGCGGTCGAGGAATGGTCCGCTGATACGTTTCTGATACCGGGAGACAATGCCGGGCGAGCAGGTGCACTGCTTGAACGGGTCGCCGTAATAGCCGCACGGACAGGGGTTCATCGCCCCGACCAGCATGAAATTGGCGGGGAAAGTGACGCTCCCCTGGGCACGGCTGATGCTCACCACTTTATCTTCGAGAGGCTGACGTAAGACCTCGAGCAAGGCATGTCCGA
>JAQTPO010000010.1 GCA_028712845.1 Dehalococcoidales bacterium
CCATTTTCATTTTTGTAGAAGGGGTACCCCTTATTGCCAAAGTAGGGCTTTTCAACTTTGTTTTTGGGATGAAATGGGCACCCAGTCTAGGTCAGTTCGGGATTTTTCCGATGATTGTCGGGACAGTATTAGTTACCCTGGGTGCAATGATATTAGGGGTTCCATTGGCTCTTTGTTGTAGTATTTTTTTAGCAGAATTTGCCCCAGCCAAATTGAGTAACCTAGTCAGACCCGCCATACAATTATTGGCTGGAATACCCTCGGTAGTGTATGGATTCTGGGGGTTGATATTTATCGTTCCCGCAATACGGAATTACCTTGGCGGACCGGGGTTGAGCATACTAGCCGGCTCTATTATTCTCGGCATCATGATTTTGCCGACGATAATCAGTATTTCAGAAGTCTCGATTCTTGCGTTGCCCCGTTTGCTTAAAGAAGGCGCATTTGCTTTAGGTGCGACGCACTGGCAAACAATCCGTTCGGTGCTTTTGCCGGCGGCTAAATCGGGGATTTTGGCGAGTATTATTCTGGGGATCGGCAGAGCCGTCGGAGAGACAATGGCGGTCATTATGGTACTGGGTAATGCGGTAGCATTACCCAGTTCAATTTTAGACCCCGCTCGAACGCTTACCACTAATATCGGAATAGAAATGGGGTATGCATCCGGTGAGCATCAAGAAGCCCTGTTTGCAACCGGTATTGTACTGTTAGTGATCATCATGATTTTAAATGCCTCAGCTCAATACGCAATCAGAAGGAAATAAATAGCGATGAGACTAAACCCCCAAAAAACGCAGATAATCGCCAAAGCAGTGATTTGGTCATCTGCCGTTCTTGTTATTGGTCTTTTACTTTCTATAATTATTTACATATTGTCGAAAGGCATCCCCGCTATTACATGGCAATTCCTATCACAGATTCCAAGTGATATGGGACGTTCCGGCGGCATTCTCTCCCCGATAATAGGGACTCTATCGGTGACATTAGTAGCGACTATAGTAGCGACACCTCTGGGCGTCGGGACGGCTTTCTACCTTACGGAGTACACACGTGAGGGCAAAATCACCAAAATTATCCGCTTCAGCGCCGAATCGCTGGCAGGTATTCCTTCAATCGTCTATGGGCTTTTTGGTTTCATATTCTTTGTCATTTACCTTAAGTTGGGGTGGTCTATCCTCTCCGGAGGGCTTACTTTAGCAGTGATGATTTTACCTACTATTATACGGACTTCAGAAGAGGCAATACGCGCGGTACCTCCTATATATCGCGAAGTCAGTTTCTCTCTGGGAGGAACCAAATGGCAGACCATGATTAAAGCGTTGATTCCAACAGCACTTCCTGGTATTGCTACCGGTATTATTCTGGGGATAGGACGCTGTGTAGCAGAGACGGCTGCGGTGATATTAACGGCAGGCTCAGCATTACGGGTGCCGACATCATTGTTCTCGCCAACCCGAACAATGGCAGTGCACTTCTATATACTGGCACGCGAAGGCATATCTCTGGAGAGAGCTTACGGCACTGCCGCTCTGTTAATTATACTCATTCTTATTATTAATGTCGGGGCAAATTTGCTGGTAAACAGATTCGTAGCTAAAAGTCATTGAGGGAGACTATGACGGAACTGGCCAAGATATCTATCAAAAATTTAAACTTCTACTTCGATAAGCAACAGGTCATTAAGGACTTAAACTTAGAGATTACCGAAAATAGTATATTAGGTATCTTTGGTCCTGCCAATAGTGGTACAACCACTCTACTTCGTACACTGAATCGCATGAGCGACTTAACTTCCGGGGCGCGGATGGAGGGAAAGATATTTCTGAATGGGGAAAATATATATTCACCGGGTCTCAGTATCATCGAACTCCGCCGAAAAGTAGGCATGGTGTTTGAGGTCCCCACTCCGCTTCCTATGTCCATTTTTGATAACATTGCTTATGGGCCGCGTTTGAGCGGTATAAAAAACAAGGCATCTCTGGAAGAGATAGTAGAAAATACCTTACAAATGGCTGTCCTCTGGGACGAGGTCAAAGACAGGCTGCACACTCCGGCGATGAGCCTCTCCGGGGGACAGCAGCAACGCCTGTGCCTTGCCCGTGTCCTGGCTTTAAACCCGGAGGTCATTTTACTGGACCGGCCATGCTCGGGTCTTGACCCAGTATCAACGTCTAAAGTTGAGGAATCGCTTAAGTGTCTTAAGGAAAAATTCACTATCGTCATCGTCCCTCATAATGTCCAGCAAGCGGGGCGTGTGTCTGATAGAGTTGCATTTATGCTGATGGGCAGCCTGATAGAAGAAGGACTTGCCGTCGAGGTTTTCGCAAATCCTAAAGATAAACGAACCAGCGATTACATTACAGGCAGGTTCGGTTAGAGAGTAGAATAATAATACTATTCCGTCTATACTGTTGAAAATGAATAAAATATTAATAGTTGAAGACGATAGTAATTTACTGGCAACAATAAGATACAATCTCATCAAAGAAGGTTATGAGGTTTCAGTTGCTCCCGATGGCGCTGAAGCTTTGGATATTGCCCGCCAACAAAAACCAGACCTGATTATCCTTGATATTATGCTACCTAAAATCAACGGTTTTGAAGTTTGCCGGATTCTACGGAAAGAAATGACCGTTCCTATTATCATGTTAACCGCCCGTGTTGATGAAACAGACAAGATAACTGGGCTGGATACCGGTGCTGATGACTACATGACCAAACCTTTTAGTATCCGGGAACTACTGGCAAGGGTACGCGCCTTGTTACGGCGAGCTAAAATGGCAGAAGTTATTATTCCGGAAGAACAGGCGATTCTAACCATAGGCGATATTACCATAGACCTGAACCGCCACCGTGTAACAATAAATAAGCAGCAATTAGAGTTAACTGCCAAGGAATTTGACCTGTTAGTTTTCCTGGCTCAGAACGAAAGCTATGTTTTTAGCCGTGAACAGTTACTGGAAAAAGTATGGGGTTATGACTTCGCCGGTGATACGCGGACTGTGGATGTGCATATCCGTTGGTTGAGACAGAAGATAGAAACCGACCCTGCAAATCCCAAGCATTTGCTTACTGTTAGGGGTACCGGTTATAAGATCGAGAGATGAGAATACCATACGGCATCCAGTGGAAAATTACACTACCGTTTATTGCCATCATCGTAGTTTGTGTTGGAGTGATGGGAGTTTATCTGGTCAATTTTGTCCGGGATAACCAAACTGAAAACCTACGTACATATCTCACTAGTGAAGCTAAAATTACAGCAGTAACCAGTCAGCCATTTTTTGTCTCGTCAGTGTCTTCGTTGGATGCCCTAGCCAAACAATTGGGCGAAAACATAAATGCAAGGGTTACGATTATCGCTAAAGATGGTACGGTATTAGGCGATTCAGAAGAAAATCCTTCGACTATGGAAAATCATTCCACGCGTCCTGAAGTAATGGCTGCTTTAGCAACGGGGTACGGTGAAGTTGTTCGTTTTAGTACCACCCTGAACGAACAGATGATGTATGTTGCTGTTCCGATTCAGAATAACAGCCAGGTACTGGGAATTTCACGGATTGCTTTACCTATGAGCGGTGTGCGGAATTCAGTAAACCGTGTGACATTTCTAATTGGACTGGCAATTGGCATTACTATCATCCTTGCCGGATTTGCAGTATGGTTCATTACGCGGATTACGACACGGAGTATCCGTGAAGTTACCCGTGCTTCGCGTAAAATGGCAGCAGGCGATTTGCAGCAGAATATTTTAGTGCGTAGTCGTGACGAAGCAGGTGAACTGGGAGAGGCTTTCAATGATATGGCAAACAATATTAGAAAACTCGTTGAAAGTATTTCGGCTGAACAATCAAAATTGACTACGGTGCTCTACAATATGACCGATGGCGTTATTGTCACCGATAAAGAAGGCAATATTACTCTCGCAAATCAGACAGCAGGAAAGTTGTTTAATTTCCAGGCTGTGGCTGTAAATGCCAAAACGGTGATAGAAGCCACTCACGACCACGAAGTCGCCAATTTAACGGAACGTTGTTTGGCAACAGGCGAACAATTTAACACTCAAGTCGAACTAACCTCAGGTAAATATCTACGGGTAGTTGCCATCCCAATTAGTGGCAAAGTCTTCAGCGGGAGTCTGCTGCTTTTCCAGGATTTGACCGATTTGCGCAATCTGCAGACGATGCGGCGGGAACTGGTGGGGAATATTTCACACGATTTACGTACACCATTGGCAGGCATTAAGGTAATGGTTGAAACTTTGCATGACGGAGCTATCGATGATAAAAATACCGCCTTTGACTTTCTAAATAGAATCGAGAGTGAGGTAGATAGGTTAACACAAATGGTCTCAGAATTGACCGGGCTTTCCCGAATCGAAGTTGGTGATGCCGAATTAAAAAAAGAACCCGTGAACTTGAATGAATTAATTACTGAAGCTATAATGCAGCTCAAACCCCTGGCAGACAAGCAAAATGTGACTTTGAATCCTGTACTGCCGAATAGCTTACCCTCTGTTAATATTGACAAAGAACGTCTATCTCAGACCATAACAAACCTTATTCATAATGCCATTAAATTTAACCGCATCGGCGGTAACGTAACCGTTATCACCACATCCGATGACAAAACGGTGACAGTTAAAGTAGTTGATACCGGCATCGGTATTCCTAGAAACAGTTTGTCTCATGTCTTCGAGCGTTTCTACAAATCTGATAAATCCCGGGCTGAACGTGGCAGTGGACTTGGTTTAGCTATTGCCAAACACACTATCGAAGCTCACGGCGGCACAATCTGGGCACAGAGTGAAGAAGGCAAAGGTTCTACTTTCAGCTTTACTATCCCTTTGGATTCCGAGATATAACATACATTTAGCATTTCTTTAAATCGGTTTTAACTCATACATTCCATACTGAGATTGTGACTAGGGTTCTTTTCGTTTGTGTTCACAATTCCGGCAGAAGAGCGGCGTATTCGTGATGAAATTAATACCAGAGTAGAAAATCCGGTCGCGGAATTATGATGATTTTACATACATTTAACAAGTCATTAAACAAGTCTTAATCTGCACCTACTATGATGAAAATAGTAAGGAGGTAATAAAAATGAAAGTGAGAAAATATACGATTGCATTGATTGCTCACGATGCGAAAAAAGATGATATGGTAGCTTTTATTAAAGCTCATAAAACCGAATTGGGTGATTGTAATCTGACAGCTACCAGGAATACCGGACAACTCGTTCATGAACGAACGGGTTTACCGGTACAACTTCTGCAAAGCGGTTCCCTCGGAGGAGACCAACAGGTTGGCGCTTTAGTTGCTAATGGCGATGTAGATGCAGTTATCTTCCTTAGAGATGCTTTAACCGCACATCCCTATGAACCGGATGTTTCAGCATTGCTGAGACTTTGTGATGTCCACAATATTCCTCTTGCCACCAATCTGGCATCGGCAGAAGCTGTTTTACATTGCATCGTTGATATGCCTGAAGCTTTGCGTGGGGAGTATCTTGTCGCAGATTTCCTGCATACAATAGCGGCAGTTCATGAATAAATAAACGAAGAAAAAATTAGGAGAAAGAATTGTTCAGTAAATTAAGTAGAAAATTGCTTGTATTAATTTTATCCGTAGTGTTAGTTATCCCCTTAATCCTAAGTGCTTGCTCTAAGGAAACAACCCCAAGCACTACTACCTCAACAGATATGCAATTGTCAGGAACTATTACCGAATCCGGTTCCACCACAGTCCAACCACTCGCCGAAGAACTCCGTGATGCTTTTCAGGCTAAGTATCAAAAGGTAACCGTAACGATTCAAGGTGGTGGCTCGGGCGTAGGTATCAAAGCTGCGCAAGATGGAACCGTAGATATCGGTGCGGCTTCAAGGGAACTTACCGATGCGGAAAAAGGAACGGTAGTTGAGACAGTGCTTGCTCGCGATGGTATCGCAATCGTCGTAAACCCGGCGCAGAAAAACGTCACCAATTTAACTAAAGCACAGGTGAAAGACATATTTAGCGGCAAAATCACCAACTGGAAGAACCTCGGCGGAGATGATAAAGCAATCGTCCTGGTGTCACGTGAAGAAGGTTCAGGGACAAGAGCTGCCTTTCAGGAACTTATCCTTGGGAAGGATGTTTTGATTGCAGACACTGCCATACTCCAGTCCTCTAACGGAGCCATTAGAACCACCGTTGCCAGTAATCCCTATGCTATCTCATTCTTGTCATTTGGCTATATTGACAGTTCGGTTAAAGCATTAAATTTGGAAGGTGTTGCTGCTACCGTTGATAATGCAAAAAACGGCTCTTACCCGGCAGTACGCCCGCTCCTCTTCCTAACCAAAACTCAGCCTACCGGATTGGTGAAGACTTTCATTGATTTCTGTCTGAGTAGTGAAGGTCAAGCAATAGTGGCAAAGGATTACATCACTGCAAAATAACAAGAAATATAGAATTAACTTAAAAACGGAGGCAGAATATCTCAGGATATTCTGCCTCGAAGGCTTGAGGTGATATGAAATCATCCCGATATTTTGCCGACCATGTCGCCAGATATACCATGCTTATCTGCGGTGTCAGTTCTTTTGCGATATTGCTGGCAATCGCGGTCTTCATCGTTGTTAAAGGGTTACCCGCTTTCAGAGAAGTCAACCCATTTGAGTTTTTATTCGGAACAGTCTGGCGGCCAGGCTCCGGACAATATGGCATTCTTGCTATGATAATCGGTTCTATTGCCGTAACGTTCGGGGCACTTTTAATCGCGATTCCGCTGGGGATTGCCTGTGCAATTCTACTGTCGGAGATTGCGCCTTTTCGCATCCGTCAATTACTTCGCCCGGCGGTTGAGTTGCTGGTTGGCATACCTTCCGTCGTATATGGTCTGGTAGGGTTGGTTATTTTGGTGCCTGCTATCAGCCGTATCGGAGGAAGTGGCTTTAGTCTTCTTGCTGCCAGTATTGTGCTGGCGGTAATGGTAATGCCCACTATTATCAGCATCAGCGAAGATAGTCTCCGCGCTGTGCCCAGTATTCATAAAGAAGGAGCATTAGCGCTGGGTGCAACACACTGGCAGACTATCTGGCGGGTTCTTTTACCATCGGCTAAATCAGGGATTATTGCCAGTATCGTGCTGGCAATGGGGCGTGCCATCGGGGAAACAATGGCAATGATTATGGTAATCGGCAATGCCATCAAAATCCCCACCAGCATTCTCGACCCGGGACGCACACTGACGGGTAATATCGCGGTAGAGATCAATTATGCATCCGGCACACACGCCAGTGCGTTATTTGCTACCGGTATTGTCTTGTTTATCTTTATCGCCGTTCTCAATAGCATCGTAGCGCTGATATTTAAGAGAGGTTCACGTAGTTATGCAGAACATCTCACCTAAAACGATGCAGAAAATTGCCACCGCTTTTGTCTGGGCAGGCGGATTCTTCACTGTCCTCACTTTGCTTGTCATCGTTCTTTATATCCTGATTAAAGGCATACCGGTACTTAATTTACAATTTCTGTTTACCGCCCCGAAGGGTGGTTTGAGCGGCGAAGGCGGCATATCAACTGTTCTTGTATCCACCATTTATTTAATTGGGTTCACGCTTATCTTGCTGGTTCCTGTAGGAATCGGAGCAGCAGTTTATCTGGCTGAGTATGCTCCGGCTAATCGTTTTACCAATCTCATCCGCTATGGTGTGGAAGTACTTGCCGGGGTTCCCTCAATTATCTTCGGACTCTTCGGGTTTGCACTTTTCGTAACCGCACTACACTTCAATTTTTCCATACTCTCCGGTGCCTTGACGCTCGTTTGCCTACTGTTACCGACAATGATACGTACCACTGAGGAAGCAATCAAAACAGTGCCTTACTCCTACCGTGAAGGGGCTCTGGCACTCGGAGCAACACGATGGCAAACAATATCCGGAGTAGTTTTACCTGCTGCCATACCCGGTATTATTACTGCAATCATCCTCTGCATTGGTCGTGCTATCGGGGAAACCGCCTGTCTGTATGTTACACTCGGTGGCAGTTCTGCTATGCCTACATCACTATTGTCTGGTGGTAGAACATTATCGCTCCACGTATTTTATCTCGCCATGGAAACCAGAGCTTTTGATAAAGCGTTAGCAGCCAGTGCAGTTCTTATCATCACAATCATGATTATTAATGCTCTTACTACATGGTTGGCACATCGCTTTTATGCAAGAATGAGCGGAAAGGTTTAATATTATAAGGAACAGATTATGGAAATAGATTTTACTACCAAAGAATTAAATAAGGGGATTAATCTGCAGGTTCGTGAAACAAAGCTGAGGACAGAATCTGTCAGTCTGTATTACGGGAAGTTTCAGGCACTGCGAAATATCACTTTAGATATACCTGAATGTGCAATCACCTCAATCATCGGACCATCCGGTTGTGGGAAATCGACCTTTCTCAGAATTTTCAATCGGATGAACGACCTTATTCCGAATGCCCGGGTAGAAGGCAAGGTCGAGATTGACGGACGTCCGATTTATGGCTCTCCCATAGACATCGTAGCACTCAGAAAAAATATAGGGATGGTCTTTCAGAAACCGAATCCTTTCCCCATGTCCATCTACGACAACATCGCTTTCGGTCCGAAACAACATGGTAAAGCCAATAAGAGTGAACTTGACCATATTGTTGAAGCCAGCCTCCATCAGGCGGCTCTCTGGGAAGAGGTCAGAGATAAGCTGGGGCAATCGGCTCTGGCGCTCTCCGGCGGACAACAACAAAGGCTTTGCATTGCCCGTGTGCTGGCAGTCGAGCCGGAAGTCATCCTTATGGATGAACCCTGCAGCGCTCTTGACCCAATCGCCACCCTTAGAATTGAAGATTTGATGAGAACCCTAGCAGAGCGGTATACTATCGTCATCGTAACGCATAATATGCAGCAGGCGGCGAGGGTTTCTGATATGGCTGCCTTTTTTATGATGGCACAGGATAGAGCCGGTGAGCTGGTGGAATACGGTCCCACATCTCATATTTTTACTAACCCGGAAGATAAACGCACAGAGGACTATATTACCGGACGTTTTGGATAAGGATTGAGGGGAGGTCTAGCAATGGATATCAGGGAAACTTTTCATAAGAAACTGAAGGAAATTCAGGATGACATTCTGGTAATGGGCAGTATGGTCAGTAAAGCCAGTCTGCAAGCCATTGAAGCCCTGCAGACTCGTGACTTGACGCTGGCGCGACAAATCATTGCTGATGACCAGAAAATCAATCGTAAACGGTTTGATATAGAAGAGAAATGTATTCAGTTGATTGCCACGCAACAACCGCTGGCGAGCGATTTGCGCACGATTGTGTCCGTGCTCAATATAATAACCGAATTGGAGCGCATCGGCGACTATGCTGAAGGGAATGCCAAAGTTACAATCATGATTGGCAGCGAACCGCCCTTGAAACCATTGATTGATATTCCCCGCATGGCGGAAAAAACAGTCGATATGCTGAATAGAAGCTTGAGAGCCTTCATCGACCATGATGCGGACGCTGCCAGGAAAATCAGCGCTGAAGATGATTTTATCGATAACCTCTATGATCAGATCTTCCGGGAGTTGCTTACTTTCATGGCGGAAGACCCCAAAACGATTACCCGTGCAACCCGTCTTATCTGGGTAGCTCACAATCTGGAGCGTAGTGGGGATAGAATTACCAATATCTGCGAGCGTATTGTCTTTATGGTTACCGGTAAGATGGAGGAGAGCAATACTTCCAAATACTAGAACCGAAATAATAGACTAATTGACATGGGACTCCCGTTGTCATTATTATTGGTAGCAAATCTCGGATGTTTGCCAGTAGTAAACACGGGAGGCGCTTGTGGCACAGGTCAAGCCCAATCGATTCGGGATAGTCGCTATCCTTTTTCTTATTTTCGTCATAATTATCAGCTCTGTCGTCGCCTGGTCGCGCTACCGCCCGAGTCCGCCCATAGAGATTTTCCTCTCACCGGAGCAAGAAATCAGCGGCAATATCAATATCGATGGCGCAGTCACTAACCCCGGCATTTATCCTTTTTCAGGCGGAGATACTATTGGGTCGCTGATTCAATCAGCCGGTGGGGTTAATGCCAGTGGTGAGCCGGGCAGTCTGGAGCTTACAGTCCCACAGACAAATACGCAGGAAGCCGTGCAGAAAATTAATATCAACCGTGCTGAAGCGTGGTTACTGGAAGCCCTGCCTGGAATAGGTACTAGCAAAGCGAAAGCCATTATCGATTACCGTCAGAAAAACGGCTTGTTCCGTAGCATCAACGAACTGACCAAAGTCGAGGGTATCAGTGCGACCCTTCTGGAACAGATTAAATCCCTGATTACCGTCTCGGACTAAAAACAGGGTAGATATTTTTGTTACTTATTTATCTCAGTTGTGCCTGGATAATCGGTATCCTGCTGGGCGCACGGCTCAGCATATCGGCTATTTGGCTTCTTTTAGCGCTTCTACCTGCCTCTTTCATTCTTGTCTTCCGCAGGCGCAAAAAGGCAATAATAACTCTGGCGCTGTTAATTCTGGTAGTGCTTGGCGGCATGATTCGCTATCAATCCAGCCTGCCGGTTATCGCTGAAAACCAGCTTCAGTTCTATAATGACCAAACTGCTGTCGAACTAAAAGGTATAGTCAGCCAAGCTCCTGACGTTAGAGACAAAAGCACCCACATCTATTTGTCGGTGAGTGAGGTAAGAGACGGCGGCGAATGGAAAAAAGTTGATGGTCTGGCACTGCTCTTCGTGCTGCGATACCCTGAATATAGCTACGGCGATGTGCTGACGGTAAACGGGAAATTGGAAACGCCTCAAGCCATTGGCGAATTTGACTATCAGGGTTATCTGGCAAACCAGGGCATTTACTCCACAATGCTTTTCCCGGAAATAAAAGAAGTGGAGCCTGGCAAGGGGTTCCGCCCGCTGGCGTGGGTATATTCATTGCGCAACCGGCTGTCCCAAACAATGGCTGAAGTACTGCCGGAGCCGCAGGCTTCGCTTGCCCAGGGTATGATACTGGGCATCAGGAGCAATATTCCCCAGCCTCTCCAGGATAGTTTCATGCGCAGCGGCACAACTCACATTATCGTTATTTCCGGCTCGCAGTTCAATATCGTGGCGGGTATTATCGTAGCTACCGGTCTCTGGCTTTTCGGCAAGAAGCGTTATCTCTATATCTGGCTGGCGCTGGCGGCAATCTGGGTCTATGCTCTGCTGACAGGGATGAGTCCGCCGGTCATCAGGTCGGCGATTATGGTCAGTCTTTTCCTGCTTGCCGACCTCCTCGGCAGACAGAGGAGCGCTATGACCGTCCTCGCTTTTGCCGCCGCGGTGATGGTGGCGTTTACCCCGCAACTTCTCCGGGATGCCTCATTTCAGTTGACGTTTATGGCAACGCTGGGGATGGTCTTAATTGCCCCGCGGTTGCAATCACTGGGCAGAAGAGCCGTCGGCGCAAGTCTTGGCGAAGAGGGGTTCCTCGTTTCAACTGCCAACTGGGTCTCCGATAGCTTTTTTGTCACCATCGGTGTGACCATTGCTATCTTGCCCATTCTTGTCTATTACTTTGGCTTCTTCTCCCTGGTCTCACCACTGGCAACACTGCTGGTTCTGCCGGCATTGCCCGGTCTTATTTATAGCGGGGCAATGGCCGCCGTGATTGGCGTTTTTGCTTTACCTATCGGGCAGGTAATCGGCTGGCTGGCATGGCTATTCGCTTCTTATATGCTCGTCATCATCAAGGGCTTCGCAGATATTCCAATGTCATCAGTAAAATTAGAAATCAATCCTGTCTGGCTCTGGGTTTATTTTGCTGTCCTGGCTATCATTTTGTGGCTTACCAGCCGAAGAAAAGCGGTGACTGAAGCATTTAACCGTGCGGTAGTTTCCGCCGGCAGAATCCCCGGGAAGTGGATTGTCATACCGTTATTGATAGTGGCGATACTAACCACTACAGCCGCTGCTACAATGCCCGATAACAAACTGCATGTTAATTTCCTTGACGTGGGGCAGGGCGATGCCATCTTGATCCGGACGCCTGTAAATCAGGATATTCTGGTCGATGGCGGTCCCAGCCCTCAGGCAATCAGCAGTGAACTGGGCAGGCGATTGCCCTTCTGGGACAGGACAATCGAACTGATGGTGCTGACCCACCAGCATGCCGACCACCTGACCGGCTTACTGGAAACACTCCGCAGGTATAAAGTGAAACAGGTCCTCGTTCTGGAGACAGATGCTCAATCGCCGCAGTGGGATGAATGGCTGGACTTGATTCAAAAGAGAGGCATCAAATCGACTTTTGCGCAGGCGGGGCAGGTAATTAACCTGGGTACGGATGAGGTGACCATCGAGGTGATTAACCCATTGCCGGATTCTACTGTGCCGGATATGGACAACGGTATTGTCTTGAAATTGATTTGCGGCAAGGTCAGCTTTCTCCTGACATCGGACATTTCGCAGGAGGCGGAGCTTGACCTCATTACCCGGCGGGCGGATTTGACCGGTACCGTGCTTAAGGTCAGTCACCATGGTTCAAATTACTCTAACAGCGCAGAATTTCTGGCAGTAGTTGACCCCGAACTGGCAGTGATTTCCGTGGGCGCAGACAATCAATACGGGCACCCCGGCGAGGAAACACTGGACAGGTTGATTGATAGGATTGGACTGGATAAGATTTACCGCACCGATGAGAACGGCACAGTAGAATTTATCACGGATGGGGAAAGACTGTGGGTGAAGGCGGAGAGAAAATAATAAAGCCCCGGAATTCGTTATCTAAACTCAGGGGCTTTATTGCGGGCGGTATTCGGTTGTTAGCAGCATTTACCAGTTCTCTCTTGTACGCGCCCAGAGATAAGCGTACCGTGTCTCGTCGGACATCACCAGCCACCGCAGACGGAACAAAATTCGACGTATGTTTTCCATCGCCTTTTACCTCCTATTATCTCTACTCTCAAGATAAAGACAGGACAAAAAACATGACCTAAATATTTGTTGCCGATTTCTTAATATTTTCTTAACGTTTTTCATCCCGTTTCTTATTACTGAAACGAATTTCCGGGGAAAAGGTTAGGGTTGTCGTTGCGATCCCGATGGAAATCGGGGGAGACCTCTCCACCCGGAGATTGCCACGTTTCGCTTGCAATGACAGGTTGGTTGTAATTAAGAACATTTGTGCTAAAATAATGGTACTATGGCAAATCGCACCATTATGCATATCGACCTCGATGCCTTCTTTGTCTCCGTGGAGCAGGTGTTTCAGCCGGAACTGAAAGGTAAACCGGTGGTAGTCGGCGGGAAACCCGACCGCCGCGGCGTGGTTGCCGCCGCTTCTTACGAAGCCCGTGCCTTTGGTTTACACTCCGGTATGCCGCTGGCAACTGCCGTGCGCCTCTGCCCGCAGGCAATCTTTATCGAAGGGAATTTCCAGAGATACCGTGATGCCTCAGAAAAGTTTATGGCGATTCTGGCAGATTTCTCTCCATTCATCGAACCGATGGGAATCGATGAGGCATATCTGGATGTCACCGGCTTTGAATCTTTGCACGGTACCATACGGCAAATGGCGCTAACAATCAAACAGCGGGTCAAGAATGAACTGGGACTGGCGGCTTCAATCGGCATCGCGCCCTGCAAAGTAGTCGCCAAGGTAGCTTCCGATTACTCCAAACCCGATGGTCTGGTCGAAGTCCGTACCGGAGAAGAAGCCGCTTTTCTGTCGCCGCTCCCCGTCGGTGACCTGCCGGGCATCGGCAAGCAGACAGAGCTGGTTTTAAGAAGGCTGGGTATCAAAACCATTGGCGAAGTAGCGCGTTTGTCCCCATCTGCGCTGAAAAGCCGTTTTGGCGTCTTTGGTGAAATGCTGCGTTGTTTTGCCAGCGGCATTGATAATCGAAGGGTATTGCCACCGTCTGCTGCCAAGTCCATCAGCCGGGCAACCACCTTTCCGAAAGACACGCGCGATAACATATTTCTGGAAGCGACTTTACGTTACCTGACTGAAAGAGTGGGTGCGGAACTACGCGGGCAAAGCAGGCAGGCAAAATGCGTCTCGATGAAACTCAGATATGCCGATTTCACTACCATTACGCGCAATAAGTCCCTGCCACAAGCGACCGATGCCGACCAGACAATCTTCGAGGTCGGTGTGGAACTACTAAAGCGGGCATTAATGGCGGACAAACAGTTGGTGCGGTTAGTCGGTATCGGTGTTTCCAATCTGATGGAACCGGGAGAGCAACTGGCGATGTTCGATAATACTGTGCGGAGATTGGAGAGATTGAATCAGGCAATCGACCGCATCCGCCTCAAATACGGCTTTACCGCCATCCAGACCGGCAGGACGTTCCACCTGAAAGACCTCTTCCCCGAAAATGATGGTGTTTACACTTTAACAACACCGAGTCTGGCGAGGTAAGTCTATTCAACTAATAACAAATATGCTTTGGGTATTATTGCTTTCGGTTGGACTAACCATTGCGAGGTTACCCTTCGGTTTTACTCGGGGTAAACTCCGTACCCGAAGCAATCTCACTTGTGCAAAAGTCCGTTGTTATGCTGGATTCCTGCCCCCGTATCGAGTACGGGGCAAGCAACGGTAATGGTTTTTACATCATTTACAGTGATGAGCAAATAGTATGTCTTTTGCTCTTTAACCCTTGAGCTAGTAAAATGAGAGGAAATAAGGATACCCGTATAAACCGGGAGTAAAACCGATGCTAAAAAGCAATGCTCTCAAGATTCACCAGAAGGACAACGTTGCTATCGCCACTCAGGTAATCACCGGTGGCGCTACGATTGTAGTTGTTGGTAAGAAAGCCGTCGTTGCGGCTGAGGACATCATGCCCGGGCATAAAATAGCACTTACCTTCATAGGTAAGGGCAACAAGATTTTCCGCTATGGTGAGGCAATTGCTGAGACTGCCAGAGATATTAAGCCCGGGGAATGGGTACACGTCCACAATACTAAAGCCTATCCTCGCTGATTAATTTGTTTTATCAAACAGGCTGGTAAGCTGATATACGGAGGCTGTAAATGGAATTTCTCGGGTACAGACGGAAAGATGGCAGGTTCGGCGTGCGGAATCACGTCCTGGTAATCTCTTCTGTTGCCTGTGCTAATGGAGTTGTGGATGCAATCGGCCGTGCTTTTCCGGATGTGGTGGCAGTTACTCACGGCTACGGCTGTGGGTGTATGGGTGAGGATGTAAAAGTCCAGTCTCGCACTGTGTCCGGATTGGCGAATAACCCCAATGTGGGTGCAGTGTTAATCATCGGACTGGGTTGTGAAGGCCTGGTCCCGGAGCGTTTAGCTGGTTTGATAAAGGATAAACCTGTCGCCCTGCTGGTGATTCAGAAAGATGGCGGGAGTGCGGCGACTACTGCCAAAGGAATAGAAATCGCCAGGAAGTTTCTGGGAGAGGTCAAGGTGCAGGAACGTATCCCTGTGCCGGTAAGCGAGCTTATAATCGGATTGGAGTGTGGCGGTTCGGATGCTTTCTCCGGTGTCACGGCGAATCCGGCGGTCGGCTCCGCCGCTGACAGGTTTGTGCGTGAAGGGAGTACTGCAATCCTGAGCGAAACTACGGAAATGATTGGGACCGCCCATATCCTGAAGCGCCGTTGTGCTACCCCTGAACTGGGTGAGGCGATTGAAAGCCTGGTGAATGGACAGGAGAAAGCCATACGGGCGACTCTCGGGGAGCGCATCGGGTTGGTCATTGCCCCGGGAAATATGGATGGCGGGCTTTCTTCAATCACGGAGAAATCCCTCGGCTGTATTACCAAGGGCGGCACTACTGCCATCAACGAAATCATCAAATATGCCGAGCGCCCGGCAAAACGGGGCTTGGTTGTTATGGATACCCCCGGCTATGACATAGATTCTATGGCTGGATTAGCCGCAGGCGGCGCACAACTGATTCTCTTTACCACGGGACGCGGCTCACCGGCAGGTTTTCCGGCTATCCCGGTGGTAAAAGTCGCCAGTAATTCGGGCATCTACCGCAATATGCCCGGTGATATGGATGTCAACGCAGGTAAGATAATAGATGCCGGTAAGACTATCGATGAGATTGGACAGGAGATTTTCGAATTGTCGCTAAAGGTCGCTTCCGGACAGCTAAGTTGCGCGGAAATCAACCGCTCTCAACCTTTTAACTATCTGAAGCAGGGATTAACTTTCTGATACGAGTTGACAAATTGAAGGTTTATCTCTAAACTGAAACCCTGAAATCAGCCCTGGAATCGTTCAGGACTTGCATCGGACTTAATAAAATCTGGAGGTAAGCGGATATGGTCGAAAAGTCGCTATTCGACACTCAGGAAATTGGTACGGACCTGGGGACGTGGGAAATTCCCCTGGACGAAAAAGCGGTCAGAGAAAGAGCTGCTCAAATGCAATGGCAGATTACGGAGCTAATCGATAGATTGCATATGGCTCCGCCCGGTATGACATTTGATTCCCATTCGAAGATGAAATTCGCGAAATTTCCTAACATGAAGGCGGCTATCTGGGCAAAGAGCGAGCATGAATTTCTGAAACCGCTGAAGATTGGCGGTAAAGCGTTCGTCCGCGGGAAGATTGCCGACAAATATATCAAACGAGGCAGAAATTATATCGTCACCGAGTTTGAGACTTTTGATGAAAATGGCGAAGTGCTGATAAGGAGCCGGGAGACCGGCATAAACGTCGAATAAGGAGAAAACAAATGGCAGAGACATTAAAAACTGCGGTTATAGGTGAAGAGATTCCAAGCTTAACGAGAAAGGCTTATTCGTATATTGACCCGCAAGCACGTAACCCTATCCATACCGATGATTTTGCACGCGAACACGGCATGCGCGGCGCCCTGGTTGCCGGCTTTTTCCTGCTTGGTTATGTGATGGAAGCGCTTTACGGTTACTTCGGCGAAAAATGGCTAAGTCATGGGAAGATAAAGGTGTCTTACATCGGCGGCGGAACGGTTAACGGCGATACGGTAGTAACGCACGGTATTGTTAAATCAGTGGAGAAAGAAGCCATAGGTGACAGGGTAACACTTGAAGTCTGGCTAGACAATCAGACCACCGGGAACAAGACTGTGGTCGGTGAGGCAAGCTGTATATTGTAGCGCGGTCGGGTCACATAGTACATAAACGGCAGGCATTGTTCTAATAATACTGTTTGTCTCTAACTGTTTGCGCTATTGCAGACACAATGGAATAACTTTCTAAAATCAAACAGAACCGGGGAGAAAATGAATGAGCTTTGCTCTTGAAGGCATTAAAATTGTGGAAACAGCCACTGCCCTTGCGGGTCCAATGGCGAGTCGATTGATTGCTGATTTAGGTGCGGAGGTAATCAAGATTGAACATCCGGTAACCGGTAATAATGACCGGGCTCAAGATGCAATTGCTGTGGGCGGAAGACGCATTGCCTCTAATATCGAATACATGGCTGAAAATCAAAACAGGAATAAAAGAGGCATGACAATTGACCTTTCCAAGGAGGCGGGCAAGCAAATCATCCTGAAATTACTGGGAAAAGCTGACGTTTTCGTATCGAGTTACCGCCAACGTGAACTGAAGAAATTCGGTCTGGAGTATGAAACACTGAGTCAATTAAACCCCCGTATAATCTGCGCCAATCTCTCCGGTTACGGCACGAAAGGTCCTGATAAAGACGCTCCGGGTTATGAAACAACAAGTTACTTTTCCAGAACGGGGATGATGCATGTGCTGCAGGAGCCCGGTGCTCCACCTCTCAATACACCTCTGGGTCTAGGGGACAATGTAGCAGGGCTTTGCCTGGCTTATGCGATAATGTCGGCGCTGTACATACGCGAGAGAACAGGTGTAGGCCAGGAGGTAAATACCTCTCTTTTCAGCACCGGTATTTTTGCCATCTCTGTGGATATCGCCGGCGCGCTTGTCACCGGGCAGGACCGCCGACCATCCGGGCGGGAGGATGTCGTCAATACCCTGCTCCAGTTCTACCAGACGAAGGATGGCAGGTGGCTGCGCTTGGGAGTAGCGAAGCCTGACCTTTACTGGTCAAGAATCTGTAAAGCCATTGGACGGGAAGGTTTAGAGCATGACCCCCGGTTCGAATCTTTTGAACCGAGGATAAAAAATCACGTTGCTTTATTCCATATCATAGAGGAAGAATTCTTGAGTAAAACATTAGAGGAGTGGAAGAGACGCCTCGATGAGGCGGGGATACCATGGGGTCCGATACAGAGTCTGCCGGAGGTAATAAACGACCCTCAAGCCAGAGCGAATGACCTGTTTGTTCCTTTTGCCCATCCCGCATATGGGAACATAGAGGTGGTGGCTAACCCGGCGAAATTCAGCCGGACTCCGACAGTTGTGACTAAACCCGCGCCGCTCTTCAACCAGCATACCGAGGCAATTCTTAAGGAATACGGCTACACAAGGAAAGAAATCGCACAATTCAGAGAGCAGGGTGTAATCGCCTGATACAGGATGCCGTTTGTTTATCAGAAGGCGTTAATTTAATTCTGATGGCCATATTTGGGGTCAAGCAATTCCGGCGCATCAACTTCCAACGGCTCGGTTTGTGTATGGCAATATAGCTGATTCGAAGGGTCAGCAATCATCGTATTCGGCACGACGAGTAGTGGCCCGTAATGTATTATCAAAGCAGAATAGAATATCCAGTTGTGTTCATTGTATTTCACTGTTTGATGCCCCTAATCCCGACACTTCAAGGGTGCACAGGTACCCTCGCCTGTGAGCGACTGCCCTTATTCATCAATATAAGGGTATAAAGTTACAAATCGGTAAATTATTTATTCCTGAAACAATTACAAAACGGTTACCATTTGGTTACAATTCTTGTGAATATTTTAATCAATAATCTGTCTAAATGGTCACATTCACCGGGTATTGTGCTGGCGATATTTCCCAAATTATTTCTTTATTAGTTAGTTGCTCTATGGGATAATTAGGGTTACGAAACGAGAGAATTGAGGGAGTCTAACTATGGCAATGCTGAATCCGCAGGCAGAAGAACTTAACCGTATCATCAAAACTCAAAGCGCAACCGTGTACGAATTGCTATCAAAAAAAGGGAAAGCCATTTATTTCCCCAGGAAAGGAATCCTGGCTCAGGGAATGGCTGCCAAAGACAAAGAAATTAATGCCACTATAGGCACGGCTTACGAAGATGATGGCAGTCCTATGATTTTACCCAGTGTTGCCCGCCATATTGAAATAGATAGTAAGGAAGCCTTTCCCTATGCCCCGAGTGAAGGAAGCAAGCCCCTGAGAGAGAAATGGAAAGCGCTGATGATGAAGAAAAATCCTTCACTCGGCACGAAAGAATTCAGTTTGCCGGTAATCACTTGCGGAGTCACTCATGGTTTAAGCATGGTGGGTTATATGTTTGCCGAAGAAACGGATGATATTATCATTGCTGACCTTTACTGGGAAAACTATGACCTGGTATTCACCAGCGGATACGGAGCAGGCTTAAAATTCTTTAATTTCTTCAAAGGCAAATTGTTCGATATCGATTCGTTCAGGGAAACAGTCAATGCCGAACCGAAAGGAAAGAAAATCGTGCTTTTGAATTTCCCCAACAATCCCTCCGGCTATGCCCCCACGAAAGAGGCGGCGTATCAGATAATTAACGTCCTGAAAGAAGCGGCAGAAGCCGGCAATAAACTGGCGGTCATTCTGGATGACTCTTACTTCGGGCTTGACTTTGAAGAGGGCATTTTTACTGAATCCCTGTTCTCGCAGCTGGCGCATGCGCACGAGAATCTGCTGGCAATAAAAATGGATGGTATTACCAAAGAAGAGTATGCCTGGGGTTTTCGTGTGGGGTTCGTAACCTACGGCATCAAAAATGGCGGCGTTGAATTGTACAAAGCTCTGGAAGATAAAACCGCGGGAGCCGTAAGGGGGAATATTTCCAATGCCCCGCATCTGTCTCAGTCCCTCCTGCTACACGCATTGCAGTCTGAAACTCACGAGAAAGAAAAAGAGAGAAACAAGGCAAAATTGAAGGAGCGGTATCTGAAAGTCAAAGAAACCATTAAAGCGCATAAAGAATACGAGCAGTATTTTGAGGCATTGCCTTTTAACTCCGGTTATTTTATGTGTGTCAGATTGAAAAATCTGGATACGGATAAGGTCTGGGATTTGTTATTGAAGAAATACAGCACCGGCGTGATTTGTTACAGCGAGAAGAATTTGCTCAGAATCGCTTTTGCTTCGACACCGCTGGATAAGATAGAGAAATTATTCGATAACATTTATGCCGCCTGTAAAGATTGCGCTTCCGCCTGAGGATAATTATCAGGCTTGCGGACAGTGTATATTTGACAATCTTCTATTGACCTAGTTATATTACTTGCTGTGCTTTACAAGTATCTGGATAAGTAAAAGGAGGAAAGGACATGGATTTTGAATTTCATTTTAATAAAGAGCTGGAAGACTTCCGCCGGGAAGTGCGGAATTTTATAGAGGAAAATGCCTATAAAGAGCGGACGGTCCCGACCGACCGCCTGAAAATGACTCCAGAGATGTACCGGAGAGGCCGTGAGTTGCAACGCAAAGCAGGCGCTAAAGGTTGGTTTGCTCCGGCGTATCCTAAGGAATATGGTGGAGGCGGTCTGGATATTGAAAAGTGTGTCATCCTTGCCCAGGAATTTGAGAATATAAAAGAAGAAGGACGCTGGCCTGCTCTTTATACCGAAATCTCCGGAATCTATACAGGAGGAATCTGGGCACACGGTACAGAGGAACAGAAAAGGCGGTTCATGCCAAAGATACTAACGGCAGAATGGGAAGGTTGGCAGTGTTTCACCGAACCTGAAGCCGGAAGCGATGAGGCTTCGATGCAGAGCACGGCAGTCCGTGATGGTGATGTCTATGTAATCAATGGCACCAAACTCTACGTGGGTCACAATATCCCTCCGGTTCTTCCCGAATATCTCTACTGGCCGGCGATTACCGACCCTAAAGCTCCGCGTCACCAGAATCTTAGTGCATTCTTCATACCGGCAGACCTGCCGGGTATTCAGTATGAGCCGTTAGACCTGACAGCTTCCGATGTGTGTCACAAATGGCAGGTAATCTGTAAAGATGTACGCTGTCCCACCGACCGTCTTATCGGGGAAATAAACAAGGGGTGGATGGTAACACAGGCGACCCTGGCATTAGAACATGGCGGCGGTGGCGCTGTCGTGCCTCCAAAAGGGATAGTGTTAAAGATGATTGAATATTGTAAGAAAACAAAGCATAACGGACAACCCCTCAGCAAAGACCCCATAATCCAGGATATCCTGGTTCAGCTTTACATTGAGTACAATGCGGGGCGACTCTGGGGTCTGCGCAATTTCGCCATGTCTCAGGGGCAAATACCGACGGTCCCGTACACGGGGACGCAGACATCCCTGCAGGGAAAACGCTTTGCACCCCAGTTAGGGAAAGCGCTTCTGGATATACTGGGGACTTACGGCCTGATTTATGACCCGGAAGTCCGGGTGATAGAAGGAGAGGTGGAGCAGGAGATTCTCGCAGGTGATATTACACATCCCGGCGGTACCCCGGAAGTTCAGCAAATCATCATGGCTCGCGCCCTGGGTTTGGGACGAGGTCGTAAAGCTAAATAGTAAACTGCCGGGAAAGATGTAGAAAAAAGCAGGAAAAAGAGGAGGATAATTAAATGGATTTGTCATTTACCGCAGAGCAGAAGAAATTACAGGAATCGGCTCGCGATTTTCTGAAACGGGAATGCCCGTGGACGTTGATAAAAGAACTGGATGATAGTGAGAGCGGATTTTCCACAGAACTGTGGGGAAAAATCACCGGTTTAGGTTGGGGGGGGATGCCTATTCCCGCAGCATACGGAGGCAGCGGTAAAGGCGTGACAGAGATGGGTCTCCTTGGCGAAGAGATGGGGAAAGCGCTTTTCCCTGACGCCTGGTTTTCGTCAGCCGTATTGTGCGGTTCGATAATCAGTGGAATGGGGACCGAAAAACAAAAACAGGCACTACTCCCGGAGATAGCATCCGGGAAAAAGATATATACCCTCGCTTTTACCGAACCGGATTATGGCTGGGATCCCGAATCTATCCAGCTTTCAGCGAAGGCAAAAGGCAAAGGTTTTGTCCTGAATGGGACGAAACGCTTTGTTTATGATGTCCAGATTGCCGACCAGATTATCTGTGTCGCCCGTACCCGTAAGAGTGAAAGTCCTGAAAATGGGATTACTCTATTCCTGGTGGATAAAAATGCCAAGGGATTATCTTGCCGTAACCTATCGGGCACTACCGGGTCTAAATTGAATGAACTGACTTTTAACGCCGTTGAAGTCCCCGAGTCCAATATCATCGGAGCAAGGGATAACGCTTGGGTGAGCCTGCATAAGTCATTGAACAGGGCTACGGTAGTTCTCTGTGCTTATATGGTCGGTGGTTGTCAGTATTTACTGGAAATGACCACGGAATTTGCGCAGAACAGGGTGCAGTTCGGTCAGCCGATTGGAGCTTTCCAGTGGGTGCAGGGCTACGTAATCGGCCAGGCAAACAATCTGGAGAGAGCTCGCTGGTTTACCTATGAAGCAATGTGGAAACTGGACGCTGGCAAGCCTCAACAGGAACAGGATGAAGCCGTATCACTGGCAAAAGCTGTTGCCAGCCAGGCTTTCCATGATTCTGCTCATCTCGCTCATGAGGTTTGCGCCGGGAAAGGAATACAGAAGGGATTTCCTCTTTACCTGTATAGCCAGAAAGCCAAGAGCTTATACTCTTATCTGGGAGACCCCTATCACCACCGGAAGCATGTATCTGGGTTGTTGAACCTGTAAATAAATCTCTACCGTGAGGAAGCGGCGGAGATTAAATCCGGAATTGATTAGCAAGGGATACATCTTTTTCTGAGCGATACTGCTAAAGTATCGCTCAGATTGTGTATGCAGGTGTTTGGGGAGTTACGGCGCCTTTGGTTTTCCCATCATTTTCAGGGCGCTTTGAGCGTCCGCAATAAATTGCTTCACAGTTTCGCGGGAGTATTTATGGTCAGACATTTTATCGAGCTGCTGTGGAGGCACGGTGATGATGTGGGCGCCGGCTAACGCCGCGCTGATGATATCACCCACCGACCTGATGCTGCCGATAATCAGCTGGCTTTTGAATTCCCAGCGTTCCAACCATTCGACTGTTTCGGCGATAACTTCAGATGAGTTACCGCCTTCATCATCGACTCTTCCTGCAAAAAGACTTACATAAGTGGCATCGGCTTTGGCGGCGAGCATTATCTGTCCAATGGACAAGATGGCCGTGGCATTTACCTTTACACCTGATTTCTCAAGCTTACTGATAACGCCCAAACAAGGGACTCCAAATTCGTTCTCTACGGGTATTTTGACTACCACGTTATGCGCTAAAGAAGCAAGCCACTTTGCCTGCTCAATCATTTCCTTCGTATCGTTGGTGGTAACTTCTGCACTGAGCGGCAGGGGGTCAATTAACTTTGCCAGTTTCTTTACCCCTTCCTCGATGTTATATAAGCCGTCTTTGAACATTATTGACGGATTGGTCGTAACGCCGTCAGCAATTCCGTAGTTCAACCACTTTTCAATTTCTTTTACATTTGCCGAATCAATAAAAATCTTCATCAAACACTCCTGTTTAGAATAAAATCAGCGGCTTCTAAGATACTTAGTTTAATAACATCTGGCTTAATACCCTCATTATACATTAAATCGCAAAGCTCACACCTCATTTTACCTAATAACAGGGTATGACAGCCAGCATTCTTGCCCGCTTTGATGTCAGTCAAATTATCACCGATGAACCATGACTGAGCAATATCGATGTCCATATCTTTCGCCGCCTCCAGCAGCAATCCGGGCTTCGGCTTGCGGCATGTGCAGTTCACGCGGTATTTCGCAACTCTTGCCTCAGGATGATGCAGGCAGTAATATTCGCCGTCAAGGATGACGCCTTCTTTGCCCAATTGAACCTTCATAGTTTCAGTGATTTTTTTGAAATTGCTGAGAGTCATGTGTCCCTTGGCAATTCCCGGCTGGTTTGAAGCAACGATAACCTTGTAACCGGCAATCTGGAACTCCTTGATTGCACGGGGAACTCCGGGGCATAAATGAAACTGGTCTGCAGTGAAAGGAGAATCGATAATACCCTGCTCTTGAAAATATACCAGCTCGTTCACCACGCCGTCCCTGTCCAGGAAGACAGCTTTAGCCTTGTGCATTTTTGAATTACTCACCCTCTATCTTCAATCTCAGGCAGGTGCAAATCAGATACTTCAGAACTATGCCGAAAAGTTTAACCTGACACTTTAGGCTTCTGCTATTTGACCGATTCCCACTTCATCTCCGCAATGCGCATGCGCGGGTGAGAGACAATCAGGTGCCATATCACTGCTTGAAAGGCTTCTGTGTGAGGGGTCACGGTACTCGCATTTACCGTAGGAATGATGACGCAGGCATCCGCTACTTTCCCCGTATAGCCGCCATCCCGCCCCACAATACCCAGTACTTTAGCTTTAATTTTCTTAGCGTATTCCAATGCCTTCACCAGATTGACACTGACGTTCTTTTCCTGATTGCCGCCACCGACAGAAAACACAAAAACACCGTCTTTAGAACTGAGATTACAGCCTTTGAGCCATGCTGAAAAAATGCCTTCCCACCCATCATCGTTAATCCTGGCGGTTAACTCGGACACATTATCCGTCGGTGAATACGATTCGATGCCGGCAATCTTCCGGAAGTCATTTACCGCATGGGTTGCATTACCGGCGCCGCCGCCGACACCGAGGAAGAAAAGACGCCCCTTTTTCTCCCGGATATCTATAAGTGCATCCACCATCTTTTCGATGGCGGCACGGTCTATTAGTGCCGTGATTGATTTTACCTCTTCCAGATAATCATCGATATAAGACATTGCTCTTCCTTTCAGCACAGTCCGATATTTTCAAGATTCAATATCATGCATTGACCAGTATTTTAGCACCATCGAAATCGAAATGGAATCTCTCCCACTTCAATCCCAGTTTCTGTATGGATTCTACGACTCTATGCTTATCGCCGTTTTTACAGTAGAACATCAAAAAACCGCCGCCGCCGGCACCGATTAACTTACCACCAAGCGCGCCGTTCTTCCGGGCGATTTCATAACATTCATCGATGAGAGGACTGGACATGTTGGGAGAGCGCTTTTTCTTGGTTTCCCAATGGGCATGAAATAGTTCTCCTATCATATCAACCTGACCATTTTCAAGGTACTTCCGTGTCTCCAGTCCTATTTCCTTAACCTGGTGAAGGTTCCGAATCATGGAGGTATCGTCACTCTTACTTTTTGTGTCCTGGTCACGCAGTATTTCGGAGGCGCTCCTCTCTTTACCCGTAAAGAAAAGAATCAAATTACTTTCCAGTTGGTCGAGAATTTCGTCAGCGACATGTAGCGGCTCTACAATCACATCGCCATTCTTCTCAAAAGTCAGGCACGTAAGCCCCCCGAATGCTGCCATATACTGGTCTTGCTTGCCAATCGGCTCGTTGAGCATACCTATTTCGATGCGGCAGGCTTCTTCTGCTAATTGTTTCTGAGTGATAAACTGTCGTCTGTATGCATGCAGTCCGTTCAGCAAGGCGACGGTGAAGCTGGATGATGTGCCTAAACCACAGCCGGAAGGTACGTCGGCAGTAGAGACAAGCTCGATACTTTTATCGATACCGACCATTTGCAGAGCTGCGCGGAAAATGCGGTGCTCTATTTCATTAACCTTTTCTCTTAGCTCAGTTTTTGAATAGCTGAGGCGAATATCGTTGTAGAATCTGCGGCTCGCGAGGATCGTGCAGTATTTATTTATCGCCCCCGCAATCAAAAACCCGCCGTACTTGGAATAGTAGGACTGGAGGTCTGTGCCTCCTCCGCCCAGCGTGATTCTTGTCGGTGCTCTGGAAAGAATCATTAATATTCCCCTTTTGTCTCTGAAAATATACTATAACACATTTTATTTGACATTTGTCCTGGTGAATTCCTCAAAATCCCTTAAACCCTGTGGAGAACCTATCTCATAGAAACGGTCTTTAACCTCCAGGGCAAGAAGCTGCTTCATATCTATCAGGCGGACAAAGAGGTCTTCAAGCGCATAGCGGCTGTTTCCCGGGACAAATTGAAGCACCTCTTTTTTGAAGATGGTCGCACCGTAATCGATATAGACCATATCCGGTGTTTTTGCGGTTTTGCTGTATTTCACCACCATGTCGCCTTCGATTAACATATTGCTCTTATCATAGGAATCGTAATTTCTGTAAACAGTATCAAGGGCAAGTTTATCCCGGGACAGGAAGTATGACATTGCCTCTTTGTAGTCCAGAAAGAGATATGAATCGCCATACATAGCAAAGAAGGTATCCCCTAATAAGGGTGCGGCATTTTTCAGGGCACCGGCGGTGCCGAGGGGTTTATCTTCGATGCTATAGCTTATGTGGACCCCGTATTTGCTGCCATCGGCAAATACATCCCGTATCCGGTCTCCCAGATGGCCGATACAGAGCACAATGTCTGTGATACCTTGTGTCTTCAGCCTTTCAATTTGATATACAAGGAAGGGTTTATGGTGTATTTCTACCAATGACTTGGGACGATTTTTTGTTAACTCACCCAA
>JAQTPO010000011.1:0-11527 GCA_028712845.1 Dehalococcoidales bacterium
AGGGCATATTCAAAAAAGCTTGGTTTTAAGCTATCTAACGAAAATCTACCATAAACCAAGGAAGAACAAAAACGAGACGGGAAGCATAAACCTAAGCGAAACGGATAGACCTTACGCCAGATATGACCGTAGTGAAGGAAGGCTATTCTCTTTCGTTTTTATCTGAGCTGTTACCCTTGCCAGAACTGTTGCCCTTATCTGAGCTATTGCCTTTGTCGGAGCTATTGCCTTTGTCGGAGCTATTGCCTTTGTCGGAGCTATTGCCTTTATCGGAATTGTTGTCCTTATCGGAGCTGTTGCCCTTATCTGAGCTATTGCCTTTGTCGGAGCTATTGCCTTTATCGGAATTGTTGTCCTTATCGAAGCTATTGCCCTGGTTCAAGCTGATATCCTGGCTGGAGTTATTGCTCTTGCCCGAATTACCAGGGGATGGGCTTACTTTAACCGGTTGGGACGGAGGCTTTCCGGACTCTACCGTGGTTTGTTGGCCCGGCGGCAGGTATATCTCGCTACTCTGGGCACTAACACTTACAAGCCCTTCTGCAGTTTGTACCATGGTTGTGCCCACACCATCAACTTCGGTGGAGAACAGAGTACCGCGTACAACAGCTACAGCTGACGGTGTTTGTATCTCATAATGCGAACCGGGTTCAAGCATTTTTACAACGCGGCTCCATGTTCTGCCAATCCATTGTTTCAGAACAATTGTAGTGGCTTGTTTCTCATTGATACTAATCTGCCGGATTTCTACATTAGTATCTGGTTCGAGCGTAAGGGTGCTTCCCTCAAAGAAGGTCAACAATGCACAGGAGGCATTAGCAGTGCGTACACGTGTTCCGACAGCCAAGAGCATACCATCGACTCCTTGTTCCCAGTCAATGGAACCAGCTTCCTGGATTTCGACATTGCCACTAAGAACACTCAGAGTGCATTGAGCGGTTGGGGCAGGAGATGAATACGCAGAAACTGATGTTCCTGAGCTTGCTCCTAGCGTGACGAGCAAACCCAGTATAATCGTAAGAGTCAGCCTTCTGGCTACAGCCATAGCCTGAGACAATCTTGCCCCTGAATGTTTCACCTCAGGCTCAGCAGGTTTTCTATTTAACGGTTTAAATGTGTACATCATTTATCCAGTTAATCCATGATATATCATTAGAAAATAATTTACGAAACCCGGGTCTTTGCTGAATAATATAGTATTAATGACATCTTCTGCACATTACTAATATATAACATAATAGCATCGAATACCACGGTCAATAGTGCTTTAGTCATGGTACCTGTGTTGCTCAACCGTAGAATATCGCGGTTTCATGCCTAATCCGGCCTGATATTCATGCTTTTCTTTCATCTTCGCCAGTATTTATTCAAACAAAAATATTGATTGAGCAGTTGGACGAGAGTATAATCAGGCTAATTCGGAAAAGCATTTCAACTCCAGTGGATTTAGCCCGGTCAGATAATAAGGTCTATCAATAACCCAATGCGCTCAAAACACAGTCATTGAAGTTAAGAGTAAAAATGATGGCCAGTACCGCTTTCAAAGCTAAAAGGAACCAGCACCTGCGGCTTCTTTATCACACCTTGATACTATTGGGAGTGGGTTTTCTATTCATACTCTTTGTAACAATAGTTCAGCCTTTTTATAGCATAAACTTATGGCTATCAGACCAGCTTTTTGTATCTGAACCGCCTTCTCCTGACATTGTTGTCCTTGGCATAGATGATGATACTCTAGAAGCTCATGGCAGATGGGCAACCTGGCCTCGCAGTCTCCACGCACAGGCTATTGGCAATCTGGATAAAGCGGGAGCTAGAGTAATCGGCTTTGATATTCTGTTTGCGGAAAGTATGCCTGATGATGATATGCTCGCAGCGGCGATGAGAGACTCAGGGAATGTTATATTGTCTTTGGTGGGGACTGAACCTGAACCAATGGCTGGTTCTAAAATAACCTACCGTCAAATAATATCTCCTGCGCCTGCATTAGAAAATGCTAATACGAATGCCGGCCATGGCAATATACTGACAGACCCTGATGGCAAAGTCAGGCGTTTACCGTTAGTAATCAATGACATAAACGGGCAAAGTTACCCGGCTTTCGGATTAGTAGTACTTCATCATCTTTTTTCTATATCGCTTCCTCTGGAAATATTAGAGGAAGATGGAGCGCTTCACCTACTGGATCGCGATATACCGGTGGATAATTCCTATTGTTACAGGATCAACTTTGCTCCTGAGGATGCCAGGCGTCCGTATATTTCCTATAAAGATATCATCAGCGGTGATTTTGACCCACAGGCGGTAGCGAATAAAATCGTATTAATTGGAATGGTAGCTACCGGGGAACTTGATAAATGGGCGGTGCCAACATCATCAGGACAGGTCCCGGGTGTCTTTATACAAGCAGCAACAGTAGATAATATCATGCGGCAGCAGTTCGTCACCGGAGTTGGAACCGGAACCAGTTTAATTATTCTACTGATTATCATGGGTATCACTGCTTTTACCTTACCTCGCCTGAGACTTCGTTGGGGGGGATTACTGGTAGGCGCACTATTTGTGGGTTACCTGATGATCAGTTTCGCGGCTTTTGAAAGGGGGTATATCCTTAATATCCTCTATCCATTATTGTTGCTACCAACAATGTACACCAGCAACTCCCTCACTCAAAATGTGGCCATGGCGATTGAAAACACCAAGCTAAATCGCAAGGTGCTGGATGGGTACAAGAGTACAATCAGAGCTTTAGCGGCAGCAATTGACGCCAAGGACCACTACACCCGTGGTCACTCAGAGCGTGTGACGGAATTAGCTTTGATGGGGGCAAAATCACTCAACATGTCTTTGGAGGAGATGGAGATTCTGGAATATGCCGGGATTCTCCATGACGTAGGTAAAATAGGCATTCCTGATAATATATTGAGCAAACCCGGCCGCCTGACCAAAGAAGAATTCGAAATAATAAAACAGCATCCCAGGTTGGGGGCTAACATAATTACGGGTATCCCTTTTCTTGAAGAAGCTAGAAGCCTCGCCCTGCATCATCATGAGAAGTATGATGGCACGGGTTACCCAGATGGTCTTAAAGGTACTGATATTCCTTTTGGCGCCCGTCTGCTGGCTGTTGCCGATGCTTTTGATAGTATGACTACGGATCGTGCATACCGTGCTGCCATGAGTATTGAGGATGCCCTGGGCGAGTTGCATAAGCACCGCGGTACTCAGTTTTGCCCGGTTGCCGTAGACGCATTTGTCTCTGCCCTTAAGACAAAATCCCTTAAGCCTTAATATAATAAGTCAATATGACACGAACCCAACCTGAAGTAGCCCGCCTCATGAAAAGATATTACCCTATTTTCTCAAAGTAGATACCCACGGGCTCTGCCCGTGGCATTTTACAAGTCAAGCTTCGCTTGGCCTGAATCCTGCCCCCACTTGCCATATTACTGACATTTTCCCTGAACAACGACAAAGTTCACAACAAGGCATATCCGAAAAGACTTGGATTTCAATCAATTTTTGTTTTATAACTTCCCCTGGTTCTTCAAATCCGGCAGCCTACTTTTTTTGACCAAAGGATATTCATTCAGCTAGTTATTTCTTCGGCAAGCTTCATACTTTCTGGAGATGCCCCTTCTTCTCCAAAAACGGGTGCTGATTGAGAGTAAACCCCTAAATTTTACAAAAAATTTATGAAACTTTACGAATTCCTTTATGCCAGTGCTTTATCCTTAGATTAGTGGAGTATTTTCCGGTATGTATTATGATTATAAGCAAATCCTCTAATTCTATAGTTTCTCGTTTTATCTTTAGCCCCTATTCACGATAAAGTTTAATTAAATAATAATATACAGAGTATGCATATTAATCATGCGAAAGCAACATATCCGGCTTTTTTTACTAATAACTTCTTTAATTTTAACACTCTCTGTTACCGGTGGCTTGTTCGTCTACGGATATTCTGTTTCCTCAACCTCACTGGTGGTAACCACCACTGGCGCCGATTTTGCCGAAGTCACGGTCGACAATTCCAGTTCGCCGACATGGAATGTCTTGGGTAATTATTTTGGAACCACAAGCAGTGGCACTTTGTTCGAAGTCAATACGATACCAGGTAATTATGTCGGTGATTTCATTGTGACGGTGAACCTGATTAACGCGGCAGAGATGAATGAAGTATATCGAACGATGTTCCTGCGTATCGAAGCACAATACCGACGTGGGAATATCATAGATATCAACGGAGATAGCGTGGGTGACGAGAAAGATTATGTAGTCTTAAGCCCGGATAACAGCGAGATAAGTATCCGCATTACCCAGACTATCCCCGACAGATATAAGATAAGATTGGCGGGGGGATGGTATAAAAGCAATCCGCATGATGATAGTTGGCCTGCGGGATATGAAATGCCGGCACTGCATTGCGAAGTATCTCAAAGATAAATAAATATGATAAAATTATGGTGGAGGTAGTTTCATGAAACGCATTTTATTTACCAGTATCGCCATCCTGTTGCTCACGCTTTGCCTGCAGGTGCCGGTTATGGCCGCACCGGGGAATTTAACTAACCCGGGATTTGAGACTGGCAATTTAACCGGATGGACCAAAGGTAACGCATTTGACTTCGCCGGCGTGATTGGCGTTGATACCTTCACGTCCCCGAACGGCAGCTATTCGTTATCCCCCTATTCTGGTAATTATATGGTACGCCTGGGTACGCCCAGATATGAAGGACAACCTGTCGGAGACAACTTAGTTTATCAGGATTTTGTTGTCGCTGCCCCGCAAGTGGTCTTTATGTACAACATATTCACCTTTGATTACCAGGGATTTAACCACTTCCACTACACCGTCAGAAATCTGACCACGAACACAGTAATCACGGCTTATTCTCAGGGAGCCTGGGGCAGCGGTACTGGCTTAAAGACCACCGGCTGGCAGTTAGTGACGATAAACCTGTCCGCTTACATCGGTAATACCGTACGTCTGGAAGTCGAATGCGGCGGAAGTTCTGATACTGCCTATGCTACATGGGCTTATTTTGATGCCCGTGATGATATCCCGCCTGTGACAACCGCCGCCCGTACCCCGGAGCCCAATGCCGCCGGCTGGAACAATACCGATGTTACGGTTAACCTTACCGCGGTTGATAATCCGAATGGAACAGGCGTTAAAGAAATCCATTATCGCATAAATGGCGGCTCTGAAACTATTATTGGCGGCGCGACCGCTTCTTTCAGTATCTCTACTGAAGGCACTCACAACGTTACGTTTTACGCCATTGACAATTCGGGTAACGCGGAAACAATAAAATCAATTCAAGTCAATATCGATAAGACCCCGCCCACTATCACCGGCGCCCGTACCACGGAGCCCAATGCCGCCGGCTGGAACAATACCGATGTTACCATCCATTTCACCGCTGCCGATGCCCTCTCCGGAGTCGCCTCCGTCACCTCGGATACCACCGTCAGCGCCCAGGGCGCCAACCAGTCCGTCAACGGCACCGTAACCGATAAGGCCGGCAACAGCGCCTCCACCACTGTAACCAATATCAATATCGATAAAACTCCTCCCACGGTAAACTTCAGCACCGTGTCTCCGGCACCCAATGCCGCCGGCTGGAATAACTCCGATGTCTCCATGGCTTACACCGTCAGTGATAGCCTCTCCGGAGTCGCCTCGGACAGCCCCGGCAGTCCCCTTTCTTTTAATGCTGAAGGCAAGGACTTGACCCAGACCATTACCGTAGCCGATAATGCCGGCAACGGCACCACCATCACATCTCCTAAAGTATCGATAGATAAAACTCCGCCTACCCTCACCTTCGGCACGGCTTCCCCGGCACCTAACGCTGCCGGTTGGAACAATTCCAATGTCTCCGTACCATTTACCACCGCCGATAGTCTCTCCGGAGTCGCCAGCACCAGCCCGGCTGCCAGCCCGGTTATCCTGACAGCCGATGGCACCGCGGTGACCGGTACCGCTACCGTGACGGACATGGCGGGTAATTCCGCTACCTTGACCACTACTACCTTCAATATTGATAAGACCCCTCCCACTATCACGGCGACCCGTACCCCGGCACCCAACGCCAGCGGCTGGAACAATACCGATGTCACCGTCCATTTCACCGCTACCGATGCCACTGCCGGAGTCGACACGGTCTCAGATGATGTCGTCGTGACGGCAGAAGGAACCGGCCAATCGGCAAGCGGCACCGCCACGGACAAGGCAGGTAATACTACCACCCTGACCGTGAATGATATCAATATCGATAAGACCCCGCCTACTATCACCGGCACCCGTACCCCGGATCCCAATGCCGCCGGCTGGAATAATTCCGATGTTACCGTCCATTTCACCGCTGCCGATGCCCTCTCCGGAGTCGCCTCCGTCACCCCGGATACCACCGTCAGCGCCCAGGGCGCCAACCAGTCCGTCAACGGTACCGTAACCGATAAGGCCGGCAACAGCGCCTCCACCACTGTAACCAATATCAATATCGATAAAACTCCTCCCACGGTAACAATCAGTTCGCCACAAAACAGGAATTATGTTACTTCGGAAACTCTGGTGCTGAACTTCGGCGCTAACGATGCTTTGTCCGGAATCCTCAGCACAAGCGCCAGTCTGGACGGGAATGCGGTGAGCAACGGGCAAACTGTAAACCTGGCAGCCATGGCTGGCAGTCATACCTTGACGGTTACCTCAAAAGACAAGGCAGGCAATGAAAGAACTAATTCGGTAACTTTCAGCGTTATTGTTGCGACAACCATTGACATCGATCCCAACACGCTGAATCTAAAGAGCAAGAGCGATAAGAATGCCATCACCGTCTTCATAGAACTAGCGGCTGGATACGACGTAAAGCTGATTGATGTGAGTACCGCAAAAATGACCGTTAACGGTATCACGATAGCAGCCCAACTCACTCCCACTTCAATAGGGAATTATAATAAGAATAAGATTCCCGATTTAATGGTAAAATTTGAGCGGCAGGCTGTAATCAATGCACTTAATGGGCAGACCGGAAATATCCCTTTTACCATCACCGGACAAATGGAAGATGGTTACAGCTTTACCGGATCGGATACTATCAAAGTAATTAATCCTGGTAAATAAAACCTGCAGCGCAGTAAAAATAATGGAGGCTGGTTTAATCAACCAGCCTCTCTTGTTAATTGACCTATGTGAGATGACTCTAACATTTGTAATTTTATTATCATCAAAAACGGAATCAATGGAAAGAAGATTATTCCCAGAGTCATTTATTGCTAGAGCTTTCTAGTAACATGATATATTATGATAAAAACTTAGTTCAATGGTGTTGATAATCCTGATTTCGAGCGTATTTAAGCAGTCTCTCAATCCAATTTATTATTTTGTCCACTATGATGCCGGATAGCAGAAAAAGTTGCGTATTGAAAGACGGAGTAGTGTTGATATCTTCTTTAGGAAAACGGCGCATCGAACCCATCCTGTATCGTCTGGTGAAAGCATTCACATCGCGTTAGTCTGCAGCGAACGGACTTATCAGTTTCCCTGTGCCGCTTATTTAAAGATAACATCGCCCAAGGAAAGATATGCGACCAGTGCTTAAAACGGAAGTTCCCTTGGAATGGCAAGTCAAATAAACGTTAATTGTGAATTAATCAAGAGGTGTGTTGCTCAAGATACCGCAGTGGTCATGGCTCAGTAATTCGATTGCCTTGAATACGTTTATAACTCTGTTTTTCCCTTGCTTATCACTAATTTCATCACAGCTATTTTCAATTGCCCGGCGTACTTCGTCATTTACTTTACCATCGCCATTAATGTCTGCCGCCAAAGGAAAGAGCAAGGCTGCTTCACCAGAGACCAGCGCGGCGGCCATTGACGTACCGTTTTTGTAAGCCCACTTGTTCGCCGGAGTTGAAGACCAGATGGCCGCTCCCGGGGCGCTCACGTCTACCCATTCTCCCCGATTGGACCACGGCGCGGTATCATCTTGTTTATCGGTGGCGGCAACAGCAATGGTACAGGGATAGGTTGCCGGATAAACAAGCCTGGGTTGGTAGCTGTTGCCGGCTGCCGCCACAACGATTGCGCCGCACTGCCAGGCATATTGTACCGCTTCTTCCAGAGCGACGGAAGGCTGACCGATAGCCAGACTGATATTGATAATGTTGGCGCCGTTATCCACTGCCCAGAGGATACCTTTCACCACCGCTTCAATCTGAACAGAACCATCATCATTAGCCACTTTTACATTAATCAGGCGGCACCGGTAAGCTAGACCCGTAGCCCCACCAAGCTGATTTGTGCCACCAGCGATGATACCGGCAATATGAGTGCCATGCCCGTTGCAATCGCTGGCGACCGGACTGCTGGTGAAATTGGCTTTGGCGATAACTTTTTCCGCCAGCGCCGGGTGGTTTGCATCGATGCCGGTATCCAGTACGGCAATAACCGTATCTTCTCTGCCTTCGGTCACAGCCCAGGCCTGAGGAGCCATAACCCGGGACAGGTGCCAGTATTGCTCCCCGGAGACCTCAAAAAATAACCCGGAGGCACTACTCACCGTGCTTTCCCGGTCATCGTTGCCGGCAGAGGTACCGGTGATAATCAACCCACCGCACATGATAAAAAGGAAAATGTAAAGAGCCGCTGAAACAAATAAGAAAAAGTACTGCTGGTGTTTATCCCGGTTCATTTTTACACTCTTACCGCTGGTCACTCACCACGATACGGTAAAAGTGCTTAATGAAAGATAAACTTGCCGCCGGCTGAACTAAATATTTGATAAATAAGCGGTAAACTGCCGGATTGCCAGATGGTCTCTAGCCATACCGAACAGGGGGATTATGGACGAAAGAATAAGGTTCCGGTCGAGCAGTCGGTTGTTTACTGAATACTCCGGCGCCTACGGCGGACAAACAAGACAAACGCGAGCAGGACAATTATCCCGATTATTACTGGAATCGCCGGTAATGGCCATATCTTAAAGCCGTCCACTGGAACCAGCGTTTCGGTAACAATGATAGTTTCACTGAGCCCGTCGATTTCTATCTGGTAGACGCCCGCCACATGAGGGGAGATAACAAAGCTGATATTACGATTTTGACCCGGGGTCAATTGGACTACTTTGCTATCGACAAAAAGCCCGTTCACTTTAAGAATAAGCAGGTGTTCACCGGTCATTTCACCGTTATTCATGACATTTATCCGGATGGTAACCATCTCTCCGGAGGCCAGTTCTTGCCGGGACAGGGTCAGGTTGCTCACCTGAAAACGAGCGGGTAGCGGCGCAGGAACTACCGATGGCACGGGTGGGGTAGTTACTGGCGGTGGCGTGATTACCGTCGGAGTAATTACCGGTTGTTCCGGTTCCAATTCCGCCATAACGGCGAATAATGAAAAATGGTTTACCAGAGCGCCGACCTGGTCTGCTCCGGCAATGAATCCGCCGATCTGCTGTAACTGCGTCCAGCCCAGTTTACTGTCATAGCTGGCTACAAATAATGTGCTCATCCTCGCCGCCAATTCCGCAAGGTCATAATTAAGGATAATGCGCGCCGGCTGGCTTAAGGTCACGGTCAGCGGCACTTCCCCGGCATAGAAAAGCAATTCATAAACTGAGCCAACAAACGCCATGCCTTCGGGCGGCGTGGGGGGGTCTTCTTTTAAAGTGATGCGCAGCTCTGTGGGTATCGCGGAATCAGAACCCATCGTGATAATCCGGGTGCCCCTTTCAAAACCGATGGTAACCCGCTCAGAAATAACGGCTATGGCCTGCGTCTCCGTGACAGTACCATCATTATCGACAGTCATCACAGTTTGTTTTTCCGGAGAAGTTATGATAAACGGGTTGCTTGCTGGCGGAGGCGAAATAATCACGCTACCACCGCCACCAGCGGTCTCATCTACCGGCGTAACCGGCATTTCCACCAGGTTGTAGTTAATCGTAAAGGATGAGCTATTGCTTTGAACGGCATTCCCCACGGTTACCGGTAGCTGCCATTCCCAGATAAGGTCAATTGTTTCTCCTGCCGCGATGGGGCTGACGGTAATTTTCGCCGCATCATCGGCAGACTGTGGATAATCAGCCAGGGAGGCAGGCATCGTTATTGCAGTACTCAGCCGATTGGAAACCGGCTGTAACAGGAGATGCTTACTCAACTGTCCGGGCTCGGCTGGGTTGACGGGTACTACCGGCGGGCTGGCCGTCTGATTATCGACAATATCGCTGATCCATATGGTGAGCGCACCGCTGGCATTACCGGCATTGCGCAGAGTGAGCATCTGGGTGCCGCTGTCTCCCGGCTTGATATTGGTGATATACCATGGCATGGCACCCGCCCCAGCCAGTTCCAGGTCTACCGGAGGCGGCGCCGCCAGCACTACTGGCGGTGGAAACAAGCTAATGGCCAGCACTGCGGCGATAATAAAAAATGTCCCGGCCGCCCTTGGCATATTATTTACACTATCCTTTACAGTTGATGTGGAAAAGCTATTACCATCTTATGGCAGGAAGAAGCTCCGCTCGGTTAGATGGTATTCTGCTCAATACGTTTTTTCTTTCTGGACAACTCAGTAAAAAGCGTGGTCAAGCACAGCGCAGCAATAGTTAATCCGGGAATAATCACGGAAACCAGAAAGCCGACGGGCGTTTTGATAAAGATGGCGGCAAAACCAATCACCGGAGCATGCCAGGCTACTCTGGCCAAGATATTCTGCTCCCGCACCGGCTCGGTATCTGTAAACGCGTTGGCGTCTCCTTTAGTGTAAAAAACCAGCGGCGAATTCCGGGAGATGCCCACCACGCGATGGCAGATATAATTTTCTTTGGCGCTGTCCTTACGGTAAATGACGATATCACCCAGAGCGATATTGCCGGTGAAAACCGGACTGGCAACAACGAGACTGCCCCGGGTAATCGCCGGAGACATGCTGCCCGAGCGCACGCCGTCCGCCAGCCAGCCAAAATGCGGCGCCATGTGAATCGCCACGCCGCATAGCAGTATCAGGCAAGACACCGCAAGGCTGGCGATATACAGCACTCCGTAAAGACGGGGGGTCTTAGCCGCCATAGTAGTAGGTGGATACCTCCTGCAATACCGGCGTATTCGCACGCGCGCTGTCTGCGGCCAGGGTGGCGCGCCATTGCTGGTACCTGCCGCTGTCGGGAATAGAGAGCACCGGGGACGTGCCGCCGATGGCAGTCCATGATTTGCCTTGGAGAGTGGAGGTGTCCTCGGCCGCCCGTACCTCAAAGGTAATGTCTGTGCCGGAAGGCAGCGATTCATACCAGAACAGTGCGTCCCACCGTGACCCGGCCACCTGCGTATCCCATACCGCGGAGACGATGGTGCCGGAAGCGGCATAAGTATACGTGCGGTAAACTTCAAACACAGAGTTTTGCGCCGCAGTATTTTTATTGCTCGATTTGAGGTAGAGTTTGACGGTGTGGCTGCCGTTTGACAATGCGCTGGTGTTGATCGTATCGCTGGAGCTGAGGGAACTGGTGGTGGTATGGGTGGC